>CAWVVG010000504.1:0-2703 GCA_963932775.1 uncultured bacterium | reverse complement strand
GGCATCGGCATCCGCATCCGCATCGGCGTCCGCATCGGCGTCCGCATCGCCCGAGGCTTCATCGCACGATCCCGGTTCATCCGGTGTTGGCTCTGCACATATTGGGAAGCGATCTTCAAGCTCTTGCTCGTAGATGATGTAGCGAATTTGCTCGGACTCGGAAATCCCCGAGATGTAGAGCATCAAGTCTTCGTCTGCTTCTTCCGCCGTGTACTGCATGTGCAAGCGGGTGAAGTAGGTTTCCCAGCTTGAACCCACAAAACCAAGTGCGTTCACCTGCTCATCTGTCGGAGGCTCACTGCTGCACGGGTCACAGGAGCCGGTGGCCCATGCATATTCTTGAACCCAACCACCCTCACCAGACTCTGTGCGAGCCGAGGCCACTTGGTCGGCCCAATACACGCCAAAGTCGGGCCAGTCGTCCGCCCTCCACATGCACTCGTCCTCGATGGTGAGCTTGTCGTAGTTGGAGATACCAACCGAACCCACATCGCTGTCGGTCAGGATGTACAGGTACAGATCCTGCGCACTGTCCGGCGGTGCATTGAGCGTTCCCAAGCGAATGGGCAAGCTGAACACTTCCGATGTGTACGAGACCTGAATCGGGTCCAGGTAGGACGCGTCTTCCGGACTAGCGTCCAGGGTCACTTTCGCTGCAAAGAAGAAGCTGCCCGCATCGATGTACTCACTCAAGAGCGCCTCGGCGGTCCCATCGAGGCCCGTGTACCCATTGTCCGTGAGCCAAGTGATCAGACCATCGGATTCTGTTGCTGACAGGATGACGATGTCGTAGCTGCCCACCACAAATGAGCTCTCGACGGTGACTCCGGTCGCACCATCCTCCTCACCGCCACCAGAGCTATCGGCGCTTTCCATGTCGTCTTCCCACGATACAAAATCATCGCAGCTATACGTGACCAAACGCGGCGCGGAATATTGATCGAGCACGTCGAAGATTTCAGGTGCCACCGTGGTGACCGCATCGGGCCCCAGAACCTCTGGTACCGGAACCACCATAGCGAAATCGCTAAGGTCGCCGGTGCCATACACGTTGTTGGCCATGGTCAACGTAGTGCTGGTCCCCTGCCGAACGATCGCAATCTGACTCGCAGAGTTGTACAGGTTGGCACCCGCACCCCCCACATACGTTCCACAAAAAGCCCAGGCCGACCCGGACATTGTCAACCAAAGTGATGCGATTCGAAACATGGTGCTCCCCTTTCTATTTTAGAGGCGTAGCATACCACTCAACGAACCGCTTTGTGCACCCTACTCGTCGAGCAGCGCCTGCAATGTTTCGAGGGCTACCTTCCAGGCTTTATCAAGCTTCTCCCTTCGTTCTTCGTCTTCCACGGCTTCTCCACCACCGTGAACAATGTTCACTTTGGTTTCCTCGCCGTCGCGAGCGACCTGAAAGAGTACGGAGCTTCCTTTCGTTTCGGCGGCACCGATGCTGTCCCAGCTGATCTCCAGTCTGGAAGTGGGGCGCCATGTGTGAATAATGCCGACCAAGTCGTGCTCACCATCCAAGTCTGTACCGCTCAAGACCACCCGGCCGCCAACCCGTCCATCAACACGGGCATCTTCCGCCAGCCACTTTTCAAGGCCCTCCGCGGTGGTCAAAGCCTGCCACACGGATCGGGCGCCGGTTGCGATGTACACGTGCCTTCGAATTGCTGCCATGAAGTCTCCTCACTGGCCTCGTAGCCAAGTGAGGCTATGATGACCACATATGGGCACTGCTTCGACACCATGGACGCTGGTTTTGTTCGCTTTTTCCGGATGTGAACGCCTCACGTCCCCATACACGGGGCTGGAGTTTTTGGAACCCGACCCACCGGTCTCAACCGACGACACCGCACAGCCTAAAGTCACCTTTTCTGTGACCAAGATCTCGGGTACCACCGACGACGACGGGTTTGGTAGCGCCATTGCAGCGAACCTCACCACAGCGTGGATCGGGGCCCCCCACGGTGAACCCGCCACCGTTTACCAATACAAAGACGAATCGCTTTCTGTGGCCTTTACCGCTGCAGGGCGGGCAGGCAGTCACCTCTCGATCACGTCGGAGGGATTGTGGGTTGGCGCACCCTTGACCAGCGATGGTGCGGGCGCAGTGCTCGACCAAGAGGGTGAACTGCGATTCGAAGGTTTAGCTGGAGTGGGAATCGCAGTCTCCCCGGCAGGCGGGGGCGCCTACGCCCACGAAAATGGTTGGATGGCGCTGGATGGCCGGGGCGCGACACTTCCAGCTAGACCGTCCGCAATCGCTGAAGCGGACGGCATCATTGGAGTCGGCATCGCCCATGGCGACGTAGCTCTCGTGGTCGATTCTCGTCCCCTGGCCCGGCCTGCCCCATACGATGAGGCTGGTTTTGCACTTGCTGTGGGCGATGTAGACGGAGACGGTTCCGCAGACTGGCTCCTGGGCGCACCCGGGTCTGCAACGGTGACTGCTTACGCAAGCTCCGACCTCAGCCCAATTGAAACCTGGACTGGCGAGGGTCGTTTCGGTGCCGCGCTTGCGGTGTGTGACCTGGACCAAGACGGCCACGATGACTTGGTGGTGGGTGCTCCTCTTGCTGGAGCCACAGGGTCGGTTCACTGGTTCCCATCGTTCGCTCCACTGAGCACACCACTGGCCAGTACGTGGCCAACCGTCCGGGAGCTGGGCACCGCTCTCGATTGCGCCGGAGGGATCCT
>CAWVVG010000503.1:0-2713 GCA_963932775.1 uncultured bacterium | reverse complement strand
CGGCATCTGCGTCGGCATCTGCGTCGGCATCTGCGTCGGCATCTGCGTCGGCATCGGCATCGGCGTCTGCATCGGCGTCTGCATCGGCAACCGGAGTATCTCCTGAGCCCGCACTGGAGTCGTCGCCTTCATTTTTATCAGGACCACACCCGACCACACCAAGGATCAATAGCCACTTCGTCATAACTGCCTCCGAGCACACCATACCCCATGTTGCTTTCACTGGTTTGTTGGGCAGTTGTGTGGGTTTCTCTATTCCTGACCGCGGGCTTCGCCATCCAAGCTCCAGTCGGGCTGTGCGGGATGGCCCATGTGTGCCATCAGTGTGGGGTGTATATCCAGATGACTGCCGACTCCTGGTGCGAGCTCATCTGCCCGAACAGAGTCTCCCCACACGATGAGAGGAATGGTTCGGCAGTCTGCATCCAGGGCACCATGCGAGGTGCCTGAACCGCCATGATCTGAGGTGATGAGTACCATCCAGTCCTCCCCGCTGCGTGTGGGTCGGGCCTCGATGGCCGATAGCAACTGCCCGAGGCGAGCGTCGGCCGTCTCAATCGCATTCACATAATCGGGATTTTCCAAGGAAAAGCCGGTGCTGTGGCCTGCATGGTCGACGTCATCGAGTGCCACGAAGTGAACGTCGAAGTCGCCATCTTCCAACACTTCCACCATTCCGCCCGTGATCGCTTCGTCGTCTCCTGCAATGACTTCATCGGTCACGTCGCGTTCGATGATCATGAGCTGGATGGGTAGCCAGTTGATGGCAGTGACCGTACTCAATCCGACGTCATGGGCCCGTCCAATCAAGGTCGGGTAGGTGCGATCGATTTGTTCCCACCCACCATTCTCGGTGATGCCGTGCTTGTTGGAGTCAACGCCGGTCAGCATCGAGGTCCAGCCCGGACCGGAGACGGTCTGTGCCTGCAGTTGAGTGCTGGCGCCGATGGTCCAAGTTCCGCCTTCAGTGAGTCGATCCATATTGGGTGTTTCACTGCCGGGAATACCATCGCCGCGAAGACCATCGATCCCCACGAAGATCACCTTCCGGGTCAACTCGACATCTTCAGCCGCCGTGTCATTCCAGTCTTTGGACCCCCCACAGGCCACCAGAGACACCATGGCCAAAGCTTCGATTGGTCTCCATTGGATCATTCGCAACTCCCATATTTAGATGTTTGTCTATAATGTCACCTAAGGTCAGCACTCGGCGTCGAAGGGCTTTTCTCTTGAGCCGGTCATCGGTCTGTACAAGGTACGACCAGAAGTAAGCTGTGGAAATGCAAGTGTTCGGCTACACTGCGGTTGTGATGCGTACACCAGTCCCAATCCTGTCGTGTCTTTTGGCAGTGACGGCCTGCACCAAAGGCGGTGACTCGCCACCAGCGGACTCATCTGGCCGGGACGACACGGCCCAGGAACATCCGTCATCGGACACCGGAGATGGGCCAGATTCGGATGTGCCGTGTGGAGAGGGAGAGCCATCCATCACGCTCGGCACCGGTGCAGAGCTCTTCGAGCCCCTGACGGCGGGAGACCCCGTCACGATGGTTCACGGTCCTCAGGGCGGGTGGCACATCCTGGGCAGCCTCTCAGCGCGTCACACTCATCCGGTTGTGGACATTAGCTACACCATCGACTCACTGACCCACGGTGAGCGGGTCTCCATGAACCAATACCGGGTGTTGCTCCGAGAGTCCGAGGACTGCACCGGCACCTTTGTGGGCATGTACGGCTACCTCCTGGGTCTGCCCGGTGAGGACTCTGAGAATCCTGACGACCTCGACATTCCCAATCTATTGGGGGGCCTGCCGCTTCAGTTGAACATGATGGTAACGGACCTCAATGGCGTGGAGCTCACGGCGCATATTGAGGTGCTCGCGGCGCTGGACCCGGCGGACATGGCCGGCGACACTGGCGAGTAGGGCCCGCACCCGCAAGGGCATCTCTATTCGGGAGGGAGGGCCTCACCGTACCGGTTGCGTCCCCAGCAGGTCACCCGATTGTCGGCGTCCACCGCACAGGCGTGTTTCTCTCCCACACCGATCAGCCCAAAGACGCCATCGGGGGTGTCGGAGACTTGCTCGTGGGCATCGTCGCCCCAGCAGCCAATCGTTCCATCCACACGGATTCCACAGGAGTGAAGTCCACCCCCGTCGATGGTCGTGTATTGGTAATCCTTGAAATCCGCGCTCGGCAGGTAGAAGGTCAGGCCCCACGACTGAAGGGTGCCATCGGCGTTTAGGGCGCAACCACCCCAGTACTCGGTGGACACACTCTCGGGTGTGCCGGTCGGTGCATCTGTGACCTGCCCAACATCGACAGGGTCTCCGTGGAGCTGAGCGGTGCCGCCATCGTCTGGGCCCCAGCAGTGCACTTCGTTGTCTGGGTCGAGGGCACAGCTGTGCAGCTTGCCCGAGACCATGCTGTGAAATCCGGGTCCTGTGGGTGCCTTGGACACTTGTCCGTGGCCGAACAACGGATCGTCATCGGACACGCCCCAGCAGGTGATCTCGCCTGCCGGAGAGAGGGCGCAGGTGTGGGCTACGCCTGCGCTTACTGCGCTGTACGTTCCTTCGGTGGGGAAGGTTGCTTGGCCAAACTCATTGTCGCCCCAGCAGGTGAGGCGCTGGTCCAGGTCGATGATGCAGGTGTGCCAGCCTTGGGCTGTCACGTCGAGCACAGGAAAGGTCGGCGTGGATGCGACGAGGTC
>CAWVVG010000502.1:0-2720 GCA_963932775.1 uncultured bacterium | reverse complement strand
AGCATCCGCAGCCGGTGCAGCATCCGTGGCGGGCTCAGCATCTGTAGCGGGCGCAGCATCCGTGGCGGGCGCAGGGTTCACGCACACCGCCCCTTCACAGATTCGATCGCCTTTGCAGTCGGTGTCTTTCTCACACCCCGCTCGGGCCACTGTGGAGCCAAAGAGACTCGCCGACAAGATGGTGACGATGAACAAAGGACGCATGCCCAGACTCCAGAAATTCAAGTTGCTTGAGTGGATACCGTAGGCCACTGTTTACCGACAATCAAATTGTAGGTTGAAGCAATTGAAAGACCTCAAGATTGAGCGGGTATTGGACGGGCTCGCTCTCGCTGCCTATACTAAACATCTGTTCACCCCCGGCTACCCATGCGCGTTTTTGGAATTGACCCTGGATCGACTGCCACAGGCTACGCCGTCATTGAGCGTACGGGTGGGCGCTTCCGTCTGCTCAATGCGGGTGTGATTCGAACCAAGTCCAAGACTGAGGTCGCCGTTCGGCTCCGAGAGATCTACATGGGCCTGCACGCTCAGCTCACGGTTGCAGGTGCGGACTGTGTGGCCATCGAGTCTATTTTTCTCCATCGCTCATCGGAGAGCGCGATTCGTCTCGGACAGGCGCGCGGAGTTGCTCTTTTGGCAGCGTCGATGCACAAGCTCGGTGTGCACGAATACAACCCAATGACCGTCAAGAAGACGGTGGGTGGTCATGGGCGAGCCGGGAAGGCGGATGTGGCCAGGCTTGTGACCCGCTTGCTGGGTGTGGACCACAGTCTTGCATCGGATGCATCGGATGCCGCAGCGATCGCCATCACCCATATGATGCACAGTCCCTTTCAGCGCGTGCCCCTCAAACGGAGAGCCCAGACATGATTGCATTGCTTCGAGGGGCGATTGCCCAGCGAGACCTGGGTTCCGCAATTGTGGATGTGAATGGAGTTGGGTATTTGGTACAGACACCCGCCACGGTCTCCAACGAGTTGGTGGTCGGTGAGCAGGTCTTGTTCCACATCTCTACGGCGGTGCGGGAAGATGCCATCACCTTGTATGGCTTCGTTAGTGCCGAGGACCGATCGACCTTCGAGATGTTGAGAGAGGTCAATGGCGTGGGCCCTAGGACGGCCCTGGGCATCTTGTCTCAGATGGGCCGTACCGAGCTTCATCGGGCGATCTCCAATGAGGAAATCACAACGCTGACCAAGCTAAAGGGCCTCGGAAAGAAGACCGCTGAGCGCTTGATATTGGAGCTGAAGAATAAGATTCCTCAGACGTTTACGCCGATGACCATAAATGGACAGGCACCTCAAGCGGATCCGCTTCCTCTGGCGCTGGCTCAGCTTGACTACCGAAGAACAGAAATCGACCGGGCCATGTCCTCTGCAGATGTCCCTGCTATGGACGATGCACCGGTGGGTGCGCGCCTACAAGCCGCACTTCGGGTTTTATCCCGGCCCATGTGATGAACGGATAGAGTGAAAACGTGAGTGATTTCGACACATTTGATGATGACCTGGACCGTATTGTGGATCCGTTCGCAGAAGCGGAGGAGCGGGGTCTTGCGGACCCAGCGCTGCGTCCCCGCAACCTCGATGAGTATGTGGGCCAGGCTCGCACGGTCGAAAATCTTCGGGTGTTTATTCGTGCGGCCACCGCCCGTGGTGAGGCCATGGACCACGTGCTTCTTTCCGGCCCACCGGGTCTCGGAAAGACTTCGCTGGCTCACATTATTGCCGAGGAACTGGGTGTAGAGATTCGGCCCACATCTGGACCCGTGATCGAGCGGGGTGGAGACTTGGCCGCGATTCTCAACTCCCTGGGTCCCCGTGAAGTTCTGTTTATCGACGAGATTCACCGCCTGAACCGCGCAGTGGAAGAAATCCTCTACCCGGCACTCGAGGACTTTCGCATCGATGTCATGCTGGGGCAGGGACCGGGTGCACAGTCGGTCAGCATCGACTTGCCTCGGTTCACTCTCGTTGGCGCCACCACGCGGGCGGGATTGTTGACCCGGCCACTGCGGGACCGCTTTCCGATCCAGATCACCATGGAGTTCTACGAGACTGCAGAGCTTGCTGACATCATTCGGCGAAGTGCAAGTCGCATGGGGATCGAGATCACCGAGACCGCATCCACCGACCTCGCTCGTCGTTCCAGGGGTACGCCCCGGGTTGCCAATCGTTTGTTGCGGCGGACCCGAGACTTCGCCGAGGTAGAGGGCAACGGTGTGGTGGATCCAGCGGTCGTTCAGCTCACCTTGGACCGCTTGGGCATCGACGGTGAAGGGCTCGATGGGATGGACCGAAAGGTGCTCGAGACCATTGCATACAAGTTTGATGGTGGTCCTGTGGGAATCGACAGCCTCGCCACCGCCATCGGTGAAGAAGGCGATACGATCGAAGATGTATATGAGCCATTCTTGATCATGCGAGGCTTTATCCAGCGTACACGGGCTGGCCGCATTCTGACCCGATCCGGTCGACAACACCTGGGTCTACCGGCCCCTGAAAGTCAGCTGTTTTGATCTGGCTACTGCTGGCCTCAATGGCGATGGCGGCAGATGCCGTTCCCCTAATTTTGGGCGGGACCCAAGTGTCCGCTGAAGTCGCAGATACACCCCAAGAGCGTGCAATGGGATTGATGGGGCGTGTCAGCCTGGCCCCCGGTACCGGCATGTTGTTCGTCTACCCGGATGAGGCGGTGCGGAGCTTCTGGATGAAGAA
>CAWVVG010000501.1:0-2730 GCA_963932775.1 uncultured bacterium | reverse complement strand
GACGATCATTGCTGCGGTTCAAATCAACGGGTCTTCAGACATTGAACGGAACCTCTCCACGACCGAGAGATTGGTCCGGGAAGCGGCCGGCTGCGGCGCCACGTTCATCGCAACACCCGAAGCCACAACCTATCTTGGGCCCCACGACAAAAAGATACAGCTCGCTGAATCCCTGGACGGCCCCACCAATCGCCGCCTGGGGCGCCTCGCACAAGAACTCAACGTCACCCTTCTCGTGGGCTCTGTCGCGGAGCGATGTGACGACTCAAAGGCTTACAACACTTCGGTCATGTTCGGACCCGATGGCAAAATCATGGCGTCCTACAGAAAGATGCATCTGTTCGATGTAGACCTAAGTGACTCTGGTGGCGTCTGCTTTAAAGAGAGCGACACCACAGCGCGGGGGGACCAGTTGGTGGTCGTCGACACCACGGTGGGCCGGGTCGGTCTCAGCATCTGCTTCGACCTTCGATTTCCAGAAGTTTACCGGGCGTTGGTGGACCAAGGAGCCGAGATTCTGACCGTTCCGTCGGCCTTCACCCTCATGACGGGAAAAGACCACTGGCACACACTTCTTAAGGCCCGAGCCATCGAGAATCAGGCCTGGGTCGTAGCACCTGGGCAGTGGGGGGCCCACGACGACAAAGGACTCCGGATGTCGTACGGCCACTCCGTCATCATTGACCCGTGGGGCACTGTGGTCGCGGAGTGTGGCGATGGCGAAGGGTTCTGCCTAGCAAAATACGATCGGGACCAATGCGGAAGAATCCGATCACAGCTCCCAATGAGACTGAACCGAGCGCTCTAAGCCTGGTCTTCACGCCGACGAAGCAACCCAATCAACGGCAACAACAGCCAAGCACTGGCCGCCTGTACGCCCGAGCCTTGGGGAGCGATGCATCCACCGCCAGTGACAGAGCACTTCTCTACGTAGGGGCTCTCAGTCACCACCACAACGGAATCGCCGTCGGTCTCATTCTCGTCGTCCAATCGGGTGCAGTCCAGCTCCACGATCGAGCGTACGTCCACGCAGTCATTCAGGTCACCGGGGGTCTCATACCACACCCGATTGGCCACAATGGCCATCCCTTCGTTCGATTCTTGGTCGATATCGACCAGCTTGCCCACACCCTGGCCATCCGCGGAGGTTGGGTCATGAAGAGTCCACTGACACTCACCTTCACAGCCTGAGTCCAACTGCACAACCGCCCCGACCTCACTCACCGTGACCCAATCGTTGTCGATATCAAGGGTTGCCTTGTTGGATTCTCGAGGGATGATGACGCCGCAGTCCTGGGCTTGGGCCGGGCTGAGAGCAAAAAGCAGTGTGATAATGGCAATCATGGTTTCTCCGTTGTGTCCACCCTATCGCGAGATGATGGGGTGGAGCTACTCGCCGAGCAAAGCGTCGACAGTTTGCTGGTCAGCGCCAGGGAATTGATAGGCAGCAAAATCGCTGGGAGACACCCACCGTACGGCGTTTACCGACTTGGCGCTGGGCTGGCCCACGATGGTTGCATGGTAGACGAGCATGTCGAGATGATACCGTTCGTACTCATGGATCACGTGCATAGAGAGCCCCTGGACCGCCAAAGACACACCGATGTTCTCGGATATCTCGCGAGCGAGCGCACTCTCATCGGTCTCACCATCTTCAACCCGACCACCGGGAAACTCCCACAAGAGCGGCAACACCGCATGGGGATTCCGCTGGGTGAGTAGGAACTTACCGTCCTGCTCAATGCGCGCAGCCACAACCCGAATGTGTGGCTTGCTCATGGACATTCCTTGCCCAAGGTCCTCAGACGGCCGGCAACCTCATTTCGAATCTCTCCGGTAGTGGTCTTGCTCAACCGGCAATACTGCGTGACAGCCTCAGCCACCCGCCCTTGATGCTCGTTTACGTAGGCCATGCCATACCGACCATCAACGCTGCCAGGGGCCACCGACAATGCCTTGCCAAAGTGGTCTCGAGCCTTCGACCAATTTTTCTTATCAATCTGATTCCACCCGCGGTCAACCTCACGCTCTGCGTTGGGTCGGGCCGGCGGTGCAACCTTCTTTGCCACTGGGGCCGCCTTTTTCGAGGCAGAGGGCTCAGATTTCTGAGGCGGTCTATCTTGCTTTGAAGACCTCACAGCCTCTGGTTTCGTCTCAGGTTCCGTCTCCGTTCCAGTCTCCGGAGCGGCAGGGGGCTCGGCTACAGGCGCCGCAGTGTCCGCTCGGTCGCCCTCTTTGTCCTCTACAACCGGAGGGGAAATCGTCGCTTCTGGCTCCACAGTGGCCACAGGCTCCTTCTCGGACTGCGAGATAAAGTCGAGCGTGAAATACCCAGCCCCACCCAGCCCACCGAAGAAGATCAGCCACCACATGACTAGGCCCTTTCGCCGGGTCTGATCCCATTCGAGATCATCGTCGTCGTCTATGCTACCGCCATCGAGCTGGAACATCGCATTGTCCGCAATGGCCGTTTCTTCCTCGGAGAAAAAGTCATCCTGTCCCAGTTCCATGTCCATAGTGGGCTCGTCGAGCACCGAACCCGAAAAGGCTGCGGGCGCTTCGCCAGGAATCACTTCACCAAATCGGGCCTCTTCCGTGGCCGGCTCTGGCTCAGATTCAACCACTGGAGCGGCAACGAACTCAGTCTCCGGTTCGGGCGGGAGTTCGGGCGGGAGTTCGGGCGGGAGCGCGGGCGGGAGCTCAGGCGACGGTTCAGCCGGTGCTTCGGGC
>CAWVVG010000500.1:0-2731 GCA_963932775.1 uncultured bacterium | reverse complement strand
ACCAGAACGGTGGCTGCCGTTTCCTCGTCTTCGATCTGAGAGAACACCAGCTTGCTCTCGTGAGGCGCAAGGTGGCCGATGGCTTCAGCGATGTCTGCGGGGCGGCTCTTCTCAACCGTTCGCTTCAACGATGCAACAGCTCCACGTCGAGCCAGTCGGCGCATCGCTTCGACCAGGTTGTGAACCCGAGTTGCCATGGCTTAGTCCAAGTTCTCGTGGATAAATACAAGACGCCGTCCGCGACTAACACTTCCAAGGGGCTCTATTCGCTTTTCGTTGTAGTGGAGCCGAACCCGAGTGAGGTCTGAGATGTCCAGTTCAAGCTTGGCTTGCGCCTTGAATTTAATGGACGTTGTGCCTTTCAGGATAGCGTCGAATGCGGTTCTACCATCCGTGATCGCCTCCACCTGGACGTCTTCGATGGCATAAATCTGCACTTTGTGCGGCGGACCTGCTGGGACGAGGACCCCGTTGACCATGATGGTGGGCTGGGTGGTGAGTCGGCTGGTGACCTGTGCGGTGAGCATGATGAGCAAGGTCAGAACAAATCCGGCGAGGACCAAGCGCATGAGTGGGATGCCTTGGCTCGTTGCCATCGCTTCAGAAGTAGCGTGGGCTACCGACACCTCGATGTGCTCGTCGATGGCGTTCTGCTCATCCTCTGTGCACTCCTCCGTTTCATCCTTTTGGCCCAAGAATTCGAGGTACTGCCGCAGATAGCCGCGAAAGAATGGACCCGGGGGAAGGACTTCGTGGTCTCCGTCTTCGAGCGCCTTGAGGTACGGCTTGGGGATTCGGGTCCGGCTGGACACGTCGTCCAGGGACCACCCCCGCCGCTCACGCTCGTTGCGGAGCTCGTTCACCGTCTGCATTCCTTGGCCGACAGGTTTCGAATTTGTTCAGCGAAGATATCGGCCGTTGAATCCCGGAGAGCTGTGCGGAGGTAGGTGCAGCCTGAATCCCGCTCTCCAAGGGAAAACAGTGACTCTGCGGCGTGGTAATACGCGCCAGGGGCATCGTCGCCGCATGTCTGAATGACACCCTCGAAGTCGTTGAGTGCCTTCTCTGGCCTTTGGGTCTTCAGGTAGGCCAACCCTCGGTGAAACCGTGCTGGGCATAGGGCGGGCACAGCGCGGACGGCTTCGGACAAGACCTCGATGGCTTCGTCGTACTTACCCATGGTGTACAGGGTGAATCCCTTGGAGTTCAGCGCCTTGGCCGGTGTTCGGTAGGTGAGATCAGCGAGGGTGGCATCGAAGGCTGCGATGGCTTCCTCATAGCGAGTAAGCTTCACCAGCAACAGGCCGTAGTTGTGGGAGACCCGTGCGGGTTCATCGGCCGAGCCGATACTGATTGCTCGTACGAAGGCATCCTCTGAAAGTTCGTGAGCGTTGCTCGCCATATAGGCCAAGCCCAGCCGCTCCCAGGCCGTTGCGTTCTGTGGGTTGAGAGCAGCCGCTTCTCGCAAGGCCTCGACAGCATCTGGAGCGTTGCCCTCTTTGAGGTAAGCGGTTCCCAGGTCGGTTCGGGTCGTTGAGCGGCGCGCTTGGTCGGCGGTGACGCACGCGAGCAAGCCACATATGGCAAGAAAAAGGTTCATTAAAAGGCGTGGCCCAGCAGGGGGGCGAGAGCCGTCAAGCGGTCGGGGGCGATGGCCTCTTTGGGGGTCAACAGGGCGCCCTTTAGAGCATTGTGGTGGGGGGCGGGCCCATCGTGTGCCGCGATTAGCGGCACGGCCGATGAGATGATTCGCTTGGCCAGGCTGACGTTTGCGCGCAGTACTGCCACGACCTGGTCGACGGTCACATCGTCGTGGCCTTCGTGCCAGCAGTCGTAGTCCGTGGCCATTGCGAGCGTGGCATAGGAGATGGAGGCTTCTCGAGCGAGCTTGGCCTCTGGAAGGTTCGTCATTCCAATGACCCGCGCACCCCAGGAGCGGTACAGGTTGGACTCCGCACGGGTAGAGAAGGCTGGGCCCTCCATGCAGACGTAGGTTCCACCATCGTGGACGGTCGCCTCTGTGGATGCGGCTGCTGAGAGCAGTATCTCTCGGAGCTTCAAGCAGACTGGATCGCCGAATGAGATGTGAGCGACCATGCCGTTCTCGAAGAAGGTGGCGGCCCGGTTCTTGGTCCGGTCAATGAACTGATCGATGACGACAACATGACCGGGCACCACTTCTTTCTGAAGTGAGCCCACGGCGGACACGGAGATGATCCAGCTGACTCCGAGTGTCTTCATTCCGAAGATGTTGGCCCGGTAGTTCACCTCGCTGGGGTTGAACTGATGGTTCCGTCCGTGGCGAGGGAGGAACACCAATTCCACACCATCATGGCCTTCCAGGCGACCGATCAGGTACGGGGCTGAGGGTGCGCCAAAGGGCGTATCCAGTGTTTCCTCTCGAATGTCGGTAAGTCCGTCCATTTCGTAGAGGCCGCTGCCACCAATGACGCCGATGCGAAGTACTGCGCTCATGTTTCCTCCAGGTGGACGGAGTTTAACGCGAAGCCGGCGGCCCGTGGCGCGCAGTTACGCCCCGAGAGGCTGAGCTTCTTCACCTTTGGCCTTGCCGAGCTGACCGCAGGCCGCCGAGATGTCCTTGCCGCGGGTTGAACGGATGGAGCATTGAACGCCACGCGTCACCAGGTATTGCTGGAAATCTTGGACCCGTTGTGCACTGGGACGCTTGATCTCTCTGGCTGGGTTTTCGTTGTATGGAATGAGGTTGATT
>CAWVVG010000499.1:0-2737 GCA_963932775.1 uncultured bacterium | reverse complement strand
AGGTTCTCAGCGTAGCTTGGAAGACAGTACACATCGGCATTTTGAAAGGCATCAATCTTGTCTTGTCCGGCGGTCCAGCCCATCACGTCGACGTGATGGGCCACTCCAAGTTGCTCCACCAAGGCTTGCAGCCGATCCGTCTCCCCATTTCCAGCGAAACGGAACTGGGTGTTTGGAATGGCTTTGAGGATATCGGGGATGCACTCCGCCAGATCAAAAGCACCCTTTCGGTCACCAATTTCCCCCATCATGAGGACGGTGGGTGGCTGGTCATCGGGTCGTATCTTGGGAGGATCAAAGACGCCGAGTTTGACCGGGTTGTAGAGGATCTCGACCCGTCCAGAGTCGCCTGCCCACTCGATGCTTTTCTTTGCGATGGCTTGATGCAAGACCATCACCATCGCAGCAGATGAGAACATGCGTCTCACAGCGATGGCATTGGCAGGGTGGGCATCAAAAAATTCCTCGAATACGGCGCCGTGGATGTGGACTACGACTGGAACGCCAGTGAGTTGGGCCTGCTCGAAATAGGCCATTTTTCGATAGAAGGAGCGGCGGTCTGCCACATGGATGTGGAAGATGTCGGGTCGGTAGCCGCGCGCGAGTTCGCTCACAAAGCGGGTCTGTCCAAGGACATTCTTCCCGACCTTCTCCAAAAAGCTTCCTTCGCCCATGGTCTCAAAGTATTGGACCTCGACGTGCGAGAACGCTTGGCTCTCAAGCCATGTACGATGAACAGCGGTCATGCCTCCCGGGACATCGAGCCCCGGACCGATCATGCCGACGCGGAGTATGTCCCCCACTCGGTTTGTCCTGGGAAAAGTTCTTCGTAGATCTGAAACAAATTGGGTGCTTGTTGGGGCCAGCTTAGGGCGTCTTGGGGCCGCTTCAGGCCGGCCTTTTCAAGCTTTACTCGGAGCTTCGCGTCTGCGGCGAGGCGATGGACTTGCTCCGCAAGTCCTCTTGGGTCACCACCGTCGACGTACTGGCAGACGTCGCCACCGGTCACCATGGTTTCCTTCGGCTTGTTCATGGTGGAGACCTCACGGCGGGCTCGATGGTCGAACCGATGGGACCCGTTTTCAATTAAATCGAGGACACGTACCATTCTATCACCAATCTTCTTTAGGGAGTGGACCATAGCTGGGTTCGGATCCTGTCGGCAAATTTGTGAACATTGTCTGTTGATGTGACGAAGCCGGCGCTGGGATCCGATATAAGGATGAGGGCCACCGATAACCGGTGGAAGCCGAGGAAGTTCAGTGAAAAGTCTCTTTTTGATGGCCAGTTTTTTCATGGTGTTGCTGGGTGGAGAAGCCCAGGCACAAGTGAGCTCCTATGTCCTTGGAGTCGGGGACTCGATTGCGATTCAAGTCTTTGATGAAAAGGAACTGAGTGGGACCTTTACCGTCGGAGAGGGCGGAGTGATCGATTACCCGCTTGTGGGACGGGTGGATGTGGCTGGCCAGACCATCGCCGCATTTGACCAGTCACTGACCGCTGAGCTTGGCGAGAAATTTTTGAGGGACCCCCAGGTTCAGGTGGAAGTCATCACATTTCGCAGCCAGCCAGTTCAGGTTTTGGGTGCGGTCAAGAAGCCTGGATTGGTCCACCTTAGTGGTCGGAGTTCAGTGTTGGATGTGATTGCGGAAGCCGGCGGAGTCAGTTCTGGTGGCGTAGCGGAAATTCGAGTTCAGTTCGCGGATGTGTCCAAGGAATCGATAGCCGTCTCCTTTGAAGAATTGATGGCGGACAGCAACAAGAATATTCAGATGACTTCAGGCGATGTGCTGCACGTTTCTGAAGGGATGGTGGTCTACGTTACCGGGGAGGTAAATAAGCCGGGTGCCGTGCCGTTCACGGAGGGGTTGACCGTGACTCAAGCGTTGTCTCGTTCTGGCGGAACCAAGCGAACCGCCCGGACTCGGGATGCATACATCTTGCGCGGCGAAGATCGGATTCCCATCAACCTGAACAAGGTGATGCGGGGCAAGTCTGCGGACGTGGTCCTTCATCCGAACGACCAGATTGTCTTACAGGAGAGCATCTTTTAGACGCCGCGTGTCGGCGGTTCGTCTGAAGAGCTTGGTCCGCTACTGCATGTAGCCAAGGCTCTCTAGTTGTCGTTGGGTCTCTTCGTCGATCACCTGCTCGTTCCCGGGAGCACGGGTTTTGGGGAGAAGGGACCGGAGTCGCTCGACATCTTCGGGATGCAAAGCCGCCAGGTTGTTCAGCTCACCCGGGTCGTTTGCGAGATTGTACAGCTCATCGCCCCACTGCGTCTCAATGAGCTTGAGATCATCGAGACGCGCAGCTCGCTTCTCGGTTCCGAATCGGGTCGCCTGTGCACCGATCGCTAGGCTCGGGGTCACGTTCCCGTGGGTAAGTTCAAACAGTGCCTGGCCATCGCTGGGGATGGGCGCGGCACCGGCGATGGCGAGAATGGTCGGCACCACGTCGAAGGACCGAACTGGGCGGTCGATCACGCCGGGTGTGATTCCTGGGCCCCGGATCATCAAGGGAACGTGTAGGAGTTCTTGGTACAGGGTGTGCCCGTGTCGTGTGATGGGCCAGTGGTCCTGAGGGTAAGGGTCGTCGTGCTCCCCAAAGGTGTCGCCATGGTCTGAGGTTACGATGGTCAGCACCTCGGGTCCCACATGGTCAAGCAGACGGGACAGCTCTGTATCCGTGAAATGAATTTCCTGGTCGTACTCGTTCAACACGGCCATGGCATGAG
>CAWVVG010000498.1:0-2738 GCA_963932775.1 uncultured bacterium | reverse complement strand
TGTTCATCGACGAGCTCCACACTTTGATGGGGGCCGGCAAGTCTGAAGGGTCCATGGATGCCGGAAATATGCTCAAGCCAGCCCTCGCACGCGGCTCACTGCGATGCATCGGCGCCACCACGCTCGATGAGTACAGAAAGCACATCGAGAAAGACAAAGCCATGGAGCGGCGATTTCAACCGGTCTTAGTCGAGGAGCCCTCGGTGGACGACACCATCCGCATCCTCCGTGGAATCAAGGAGAAATACGAGGTCCACCACGGCATCAAGATCCTGGACGACGCGATCTTGGCGGCAGCAACGCTCTCTGACCGGTACATCTCAGGCCGTCAGCTTCCCGACAAAGCCATCGATCTGATCGACGAGGCTGGCAGCCGTCTGCGCATGGAGATCGAGAGCCTGCCTCAGCCCATCGACAGCATGGAACGCGAAATCCGTGGAATGAAGGTCGAGCTCCAGTCCCTGTCCCGAGAGACCGACAAAGCCGCAGTCGAGCGCGCGAACCTCATCAAAGAGGAGATCGCCGCACTCGAGGAGGAGTCCCATGAAATGCGGGCCAAGTGGATGGGAGAGAAAGAAGCCATCGACGCCATCGGCGAGGCCAAGGAGAAGCTCGAGGAGGCCAGCCACCAACTCGAGATAGCCGAACGCCAAGGAGACTTCGAAGGCGCAAGCAAGCTCAAGTTCGGCGACATCCCACAACTCAATGGAGTCATCGAGCAGAAGTCGGCCAAGCTCGCAGAAATGCAGGGTGAAGACGGCGGGGTCCTTCGCGAGATGGTCACCGAAGACGACATCGCCGAGGTGGTCGCCCAGTGGACCGGCATTCCAGTCGCCAAGCTCAGGCAAGGAGAGCAGGAGAAGCTGCTCAAGATGGAAGACAACCTCCACAACCGGGTGATCGGACAGCACACCGCCGTCGTTGCGGTGGCAGACGCGGTTCGCAGGGCCCGCGCTGGACTCCAAGACCCCAATCGACCCATCGGCTCCTTTATCTTCCTCGGACCCACAGGCGTCGGTAAGACCGAGCTTGCACGAGCGCTGGCTGAGTTCATGTTCGATGATGAGAACAACATGATCCGAATCGATATGTCCGAGTTTATGGAGAAGCACTCAGTGGCCCGGCTCATCGGCGCGCCTCCCGGCTACATCGGCTACGAGGAGGGCGGCCAGCTGACGGAAGCCATCAAGCGGAGGCCCTACTCTGTCGTCCTTCTCGATGAGATTGAGAAGGCACACCCCGATGTATACAACATCCTGCTCCAGCTGCTCGATGACGGTCGAATCACCGACTCCAAGGGACGGACCATCGACTGCAAGAACTGCATCCTCATCATGACGAGCAACATCGGTGCCCGAAAGATCAT
This sequence comes from uncultured bacterium, assembly GCA_963932775.1. Classification (GTDB taxonomy): domain Bacteria; phylum Myxococcota_A; class UBA796; order UBA796; family UBA796; genus UBA796. Next base: position 1,372 of record CAWVVG010000498.1, on the reverse strand, counting down.
GGATGCACAAGGGGACCGAGAGAAGGCTGAGAGCGCAGTTTTGGAAGAAGTGAAGCGCACACTGAAGCCCGAATTCTTGAACCGAATCGATGACGTCATCGTGTTTGATGCACTCACTCGTGAAGATATGAATCACATCTTCGATATTCAAATCAAGCGGGTACAGCGCCTGCTCGCCCAGCGGTTTTTGGAACTCGAAGTGACCGAGAATGCCAAGCAAGCCCTATGCGATGCGGGCTTCGATCCGGCTTTCGGTGCACGGCCGCTCAAGCGAGCGATTCAGCAATACCTCTTGAACCCCATGTCGAAGGAAATTGTGGCTGGCGAATATGAGCCCGGCGACACCGTGAGAGTGAACGTCGATGGTGATTCAAGCGACGGAAACATCACCTTTGAGCGGATACCGGCGCCCCCCGAGGAAGACGACGAGGGCTCCAGCGACTCCGGTGAGGCTGCACAAAAAGCCCTGCCGCCACCGTCCGCGTGATCGACCACGGCGCCGCCCGTGCTGAGATGGTTCAGTCCCAGCTAATCTCGAGAGGCGTCCGTGAAGCCAGTGTTCTCGAGGCCATGCGCAGCGTGCCTCGACACCGTTTTATTCCTGAAGACAATCAGGACTTGGCCTACCGAGACGGGCCGGTCGCCATCGGCCAAGGCCAAACAATCTCTCAGCCCTACATCGTTGCGGTGATGAGCGAGGCCCTAAGGCTGACACCCGGGATGCGAGTCCTGGAGATCGGTACAGGCTCCGGCTACCAAGCCGCGGTGCTGTGCGCCCTGGGTGCGCAGGTCTTCAGTATGGAAATCCGGGAGGGCTTGGCTGCCCGTGCCCGATCTGTGCTCAACTCAGTCGGCGCCCAGGATGTCCAGACCCACACAGGAAACGGCTTTGACGGACTGGAAGCCGCCATGCCCTTCGACCGAATAATCGTGACCGCCGCTCCGTCTAGCATTCCCTCCGCACTCGTCGAGCAGCTGCGGGTCGGAGCCATGATGCTCATCCCTGTGGGTGAGCGAAGGCGCCAGACGCTGTTCCGAGTTGAGCGAACCCCCGAAGGCACCCGCCAGGAGTCTCTGCTTCCGGTGCTGTTCGTCCCGATGACCGGGGGTCCAGCCTAAGAACTCAGGCGTCGATGGGCGCCTGCCCAATCGATGTCTTCAGGTGAAGGCACTGTGGGGTTGATGCGCTCGAGCGTCTGAGCAACCACCTCGGCCACCGCCACACGCAAGGTCCCGTCTTGACTGGCCGCGTCCATCGCTTGAAACAAAAGAAGCCGGGCCTGCCGGTCTTTCGCGAAGATCCCCTCTTCGAGGACATCAACTCCATCCACATGCACCTCGAGCTTTGGCTTCGCGTCGGACTTTTTCAGGC
>CAWVVG010000497.1:0-2745 GCA_963932775.1 uncultured bacterium | reverse complement strand
AACCCACTTCAATCAGAATGCATGTGATGAGCAACCCGATGCTCACAGACAGCACTTTCTCTCGTGGGCTGAGCGGCTCCCCCCCGACGGTCATGATTTTGGCTCCAAGTGCAGTGCGAGTCCATCGAGGTGGGTGGGTGAAGGCTGGATCCTACCCTGTGCGATCTGGTGGACAAGCTCTACGATGCTGCGGTTGATGGGGGTCATAAGCCCGTGTGCTTCTCCTCGGGTCACGATTTCTCCATTCAAAAAGTCTACGGCTGGCTCGCGGCCATGCTCGATCGCCCTGAGCATGCTGGAGCGGAGTTTTCGGTACTTGAAGCCGACAGCCATTAGCATTGCGTGCCGAGACCAGTGTGACGGCCCGCTGCCCGATGCATCGGGGTTGGCCAGCCAGTTTAAGTCGAAGGTTCCTCCCACCGCCTCGAGCTGGATGGCTTCCGCCTGACTGACCGCCACCGCCTCTGCCATGACACCCAGGGCGACGTTGCGGGCTTTGGCCCAGCCGAGGAGTGTGCCGAGCCGAACGCCAGCTACGGTGCCCAAGCCCGATACAGCGCAGTTGAGGGCGAGCTTGCTGAAACGGGCGCCCATGAGGTTTGAGGTTTGTTCAATGGGACCGATCGGTGCCAGCGCTGCAGCCAAAATATCGACTTGAGGATCAGGCTTTCCATCGATGCGGCCGAGCAGAATTCCTCCGGAGCTGGTCCGCTCGATTTCGCCAGGTCCGTTGGTGCTGGCTCCAAAGGTGACGATGCCGCCGACCACACGGTCCGCTCCACAGATCTTGGCGACCCGGCTCTCGCAGAGCCCGTTTTGAAGTACGACCATGCGGCTTTTGTCGGTCATGGTGGACAGGACACTGCGGGCAGCGGCCTCAACTTGCGGCGGCTGGGTGGCCAAGAGGACAAAGTCAAACCGCTCATCGGGTGGCTCGGTATGAACGTTTATTGTCGCACTCACATTGCCGCCGACTCCGGAGAGTTGAATGCCGTTTGTTCGAACGGCATTGGCGATGTGGATGTTGGTCGAGAGAACGTGCACCGATGCGGTGTCCCCTTGTGCCATCAGGGTCGCGATCACGCCCCCAATGCCCCCGCACCCAACAATCAAGATTCGCGGTTTTCCGTGCATACAGCCCCCGTAACCCTTGCGATGTCCTACCTGGCGGGTGAGGACCCCGCATGGAAAGCTGGAAACGCATCAAGACACGCTTCAAACAGGTACAGCAAGAGTACGGCAAAATCGCCATAGGCACCTACTTGGTAATTTTCGTCGTGGTCCTCGGTGGCTTCACTGTGGCGATCAAGATGGGGTACGCCGTGGAGGGAGCCACTGGCACGACCGGTGTGCTCTTTGGCGCTTGGCTGGCCACTAAGCTGACACAGCCCTTTCGGATTGCCGCCACCATTGGATTGACTCCACTCGTGGCACGGGTCCTGAGAAAGGCTCCAGAAGTGAAGCCGTTGCCGGAGGATATTTAATTCGTTTCAGTTGGGTGCTGGGGCGGTCAGGCCCTCGTCTTTTGTTGAGGGGAAGGCGGCCGAAAAGTCTCCGGGCCGTTCCCTCTACTTGGCGCTCTCCGCTTCGTCTTGCAGGTGCACTTCTTCCTTGTAGCGAAGCGCCACAGGAATGAAGACAATGGCAGTGACCAGCATGCAGATTGCGAAGAAGCTGTAGTAGTCGGCGCCTGCGAGCTTGGAGGTGCCGTCCTCGTTCTGAATGAAGAAGTTGACCGCGGCGACGAAGATGTTGCCCAGTGACACGCTCATCAAGAAACAAGCCATGATCACAGACTTCATCTTCTTGGGAGCCTGGGTGTAGGAGAACTCCAGACAGGTGATGGAGACGAACACCTCAGCGGCAGTCAGCACCACATAGGCAAAGAGTTGCCAAGCGATGCTCACGGTCAAACCGGCTGCGAACTGGCTCTCAATCCATGCAGGAACGAGAAAGGCGGGCACGGTAATAAAGAAGCCGATCCCAATCTTTCGCAACGGGGTCAGGGCCCACACCCGGCTCATCAGGTTGTACAGGCCAGGCCATTTAAAGAACTTGACTCCGTTGAAGATGGGAATGAAGACCATGATCATGATTGGGTTGATGGCCTGAATCTGGCTGGGTAGCCACTCGATACCGAGGAAGTTTCGGTTCATCAATTCATTGTCCGCCTGGAGTACCCACGCGGACCCCGTCTGGTCGAACAAGGCCCAGAACATGGCAACGAATGCATAGATGCTAGCCAGCCGTCCAATGGAGCTGAGGCCCTTTCTTGAGAAGGTTTCCCGAAGGAACTCGGTGCCGCCCGCTGGAATGTGGACGAATACCTTTCGACCCATCCAGAAAAAGACGGTGGCGAGTGCCATCAAGATGCCGGGCAGTCCAAAGGCTATGTGAGGCCCATAGGTGGCGAGCAACCAAGGGGTGAGCATCGTGGACGCAAAGGCGCCTAGGTTGATTGCGAAGTAAAACCAGCCGAAGACCTTCTCGAGGAGATTGCCGTTGGTCTTGCCGAATTGGTCGCCCACGTGGGCAGATACGCAAGGCTTGATTCCACCCGAACCCAAGGCGATCAGCCCCAGTCCAAGAGCCAGACCCATGCGTGTCTCGTCCATGGCGAGGGCAAAGTGGCCGGCGCAGTACACGATGGAAAGAAACAAGATGGTCTTGTACTTGCCGAAGAAGGCGTCGGCGATGATGGCACCGAGGATTGGCGTAAAGTACACGGCTGAAGTGAACAGGTGG
>CAWVVG010000496.1:0-2758 GCA_963932775.1 uncultured bacterium | reverse complement strand
GGTGGCGACATCGAAGTGGAAGTCGAGCACACCGCTCCAGCACTCCTCACCGCCGAAGGTTCCACACTGGAGCGCCACCTGTGCCCCCATGCATCCACTCCCCTCGCGACCGCCGCGCCCTTCGCCACCGATGGCGGAAACCTCCAGGACATGGGCATTGCGAGCATCGTCTTTGGGCCTGGAAGCATCGACGTCGCCCACCGTGCGGATGAATACATCGAAGGTACCGAACTGCTCAAATGTGTCCAGATCGCCGAAGCCGTGATCGCTCGCTCTTGCGGGAATGGTGGCAACTATGCTTGACCTGCGCGTCGCGCGTGAGCAAACTGAGGTAGCGCAGGCAGGGAGCCCATGAGCAACAAGGACCGAAACGATACCGGCATCGACCGAATCGAGGACCGTTTAGACCGGTCTGAGCTTCGCCGTGTGGTGATGCCAGACGGTGGCGAAGTCTACCGTGGTGAGGTTGCATCCAAAGCGCTCGAGTCCCTGGGTGCCCGGGCATTCACCGTTGACCGAACGATCATTGTCGGCGATGATTTTGATCCGTATCGAGCCGAAGATGCTGCGCTCTACTCCCATGAGATGTTCCACGTCGAGGCTGGAGACGGCGGCGGCGGCGGCGGTGGTGAGAACTTTCGCGACGCAGAAGAGGTCGCGGCCCGTGCCGTCGAATCTTTGGTCCTTCAACGGGCAGCGGCTGGCGGCATTGAGGCTGGATACGCAGCCGGCGCTGGAGCCAGAAAGGGCGGCATCCAGTCCGGAGAGTCTGGTGATGGTGTGGGCGCCCATGCCAAAGATGCCAATACTTCCGCAAACGCGACCGACAAAGATCCCAATCCCGATGCAGGCTACGACGCGCTGAAAGCTCAAGGCATGAGCCATCCTGAGATCATTGCACTTCTCGCCCGTCGGGTCCTCCAGACAATCGACGAGCAAACCGAGTGGAAGAGCCTCCGGCAAGGCCACAACAAGGGGTTCGCCTAAACCGTGGCCACCATCTTCGAGGAACTCGCAAAGCGACTCCGACGGGTTGACCTGCTGTTATTGCGGGCTGTTCGCCGGCAGCGCTCGCGTCCGGCGATGCGCGCAAAGGGCCAATTCTGGGGCTCGGTGATTACCGATGATGAGGTCGATGCACTGCTTCGGGCCCACGGCGAGATCGACTACCCAGCGGCGTCAGACGGCCTCGACGATGCAATCGGTGCGAGCACCATTGTGCGAGATGAGCCCAGCGGTCGATTCGGGCGACTGCGAGAGGCCATGGTGCTCGATGGTGATGACGCCGACTTGATCCTGCTCTCCATCGCACCAGAAATAAGCGCCGGCTATGGAAAAATATTTGCCTACCTGAACGACAATCTAAACCAAGCCTACCTGACCGTAGATCTGGCCACACGGGTGCTCCGAACAGAACGCATCGGCCGACTCGGCCTGCAATCCAGACTGATGAAGGGTGCACCACTAATTCAAAATCGGTTGCTGCTGCTGAACCCGGAAGAAGGCGTCGAGACACACACAGCCCGACGGCTCCACCCCAGCGGTCGGCTTCTCCAGTGGCTGCTCGAAGAAAAGGAGCTTCCTGAGAGCGTGGGCTTTCGCCCCATCGACACTTCCGGCGAGGTCTTCACTCCTGGGCTGACCGGAGACCGACTCGAGCAGATTGGCAAAAACCTTCATCAGGCGGTGACCTTGGTCATCACCGGAAGTACCAGTGGGTCCCGAGAAGGGGTTGCCATTGACATCGCAAAGCGCGCGAATCGTCCGCTTGTCCGGGTCGATCTGGACCGCTGCCGGCAGTATCTCGAGCAACCCTACGAGCTCGTTCGAGAGCTCCGACTCTCCGGTGCCTTACCTCTCCTGATCAACGTCTCTGAACAGCAAGAGGACCCGCAACTTCGAATCCAGGTACAGCAGCTCGGTGCTGCCATCGCCAAGCTCCCGTACCCCGTCATTGTCGGTGGCACAGACCGGCGGTCAGTTGGGGCGTTGCTCGGCGGGGATCGACCCAGCCTGACGATTCAAGTGCAGAGAAGCACCCTGGATGAACGGATTCATGCCTGGACCGACGCAATGGGTCGGCGCGGCTGGTCTCAGGAAAAGGGAAAGGATGTCGCGGAACGCTTCTACTCCGTGGGTGGAACGACCATCCACAAAGTCCTCGAACGGGCCAGCGCAGAGTGTGGCGGCCAAGAACCTACCCTCGATGCAATGTGGGGCGCTGCCCGAGAGTGCTCACGGCCCGAGTTCCAGGGACTCGCGGAGCACATTGTCCCTCGGTTCACATGGGACGATTTAATTCTGTCCGACAAGATCAAGAACCAGCTGCAACAGTTGGTCAACTACCTCGCAGAGCAAGAGACGGTCTTCCACCGATGGGGAGCCCGAAGCATTCGCCCCCGTGGATATGGAATCAAAGCCTTGCTCTCCGGTGGCCCCGGTACCGGAAAGACGATGGCCGCGGAGGTCATCGCTGGAACCCTCGGGCTCGACCTATTCCGTGTAGACCTCTCCAGTGTCATCAGCCGCTGGGTCGGAGAAACAGAAAAGAACCTCAAAGAGATCTTCGATGCCGCTGAAGGAGGAACCGCCGTCCTCTTGTTTGACGAAGCCGACTCTCTCTTTGGTAGCCGCGGTGAAGTGAAACAAGCCCAAGATCGGTTTGCAAACCAAGAAGTCAGCTTCCTGCTGCAGCGACTCGAAGTGTTCGAGGGTTGTGCAATTCTCACAACAAACCTCCAAGAAAACATCGATGAAG
>CAWVVG010000495.1:0-2773 GCA_963932775.1 uncultured bacterium | reverse complement strand
TGGCTCTTCGGCGAGCTCGCCAATCACAGCGATAGTATCTTCAACGGGGCCCGGTGTGGCTGTGACGTCAGTGGCCATCGGCCCACCGGTATCCTCATCGTCGATTGTGCCGGTGTCATCTCCGGATATCCCGGACCCGGTATCGCCTGACTCGGCACCGCCAGTGTCTGCATCGCCAGTGTCTGCACCACCGGTGTCTGCATCCGCGTCCGCGTCCGCATCGGCGTCTGCATCGGCGTCCGCATCGGCTTCACCGGAATCTCCGTCCGGCTCCCCCGTGTCCACTTCCATGCAGGCTCCGACCTTAATCGGAGCATCATCGCCGCCACACCCAAGGGCGAACAAGGTAACCAAAGAGAAAAATACGTTTCGCATGGTAAACAACCTACCCAACAAGGTCGGACTCGGACAACAAGAAAGTTCCACCAACAGGCAGTAGGACTGGTTTGGCCCCCGCATTTCTGATCTCATCGAGAAACCCTGGGAGATTTACTCCAGGGAGAAGTGGAGGAGGGCGGCCATATGGGGTGAAGAACCAGTCCCAGTGGCAGGGGATAATCCAACGCGGCTTGAGGGCCTTTACCACCGACTCGACAAGCCCTGGACGGTGCCGCCTCCCAATTGCGCACAGGCAGACAATATCCGCCGTCATTCCTTCGAGCTCTGAGTCAATGACTTCGGCAGAATCGATATGGACGACCCTGAAGCCTCCCACCTCGACCATCCAGTTGAGCACGTCCCCGTGGCGAAGGTCCCACACACGGGGAGGCCAGGGTGGTGGCACGGGTATCGATCCTGGAAGGGTGACTCGGTTGAAATAGACCCGCCCATGATTTGAGGGGATGCCCCGAACACGTGCAGCCCCAAGCTTGATGTCCTCCCTTCCTTGGGTCTCGATGATCTGTGAAGGTGGAAGCCCGGCAGCAATGGCGACGTTGGCAGCATCCTTGGACCCTACAAATTTAGCTCCAGTTGACTGGGCAACAAAGGGAGCATCCAGAATGTGGTCATGATGAGAGTGCCCTACGAGCACCCCATCGGCCTTTGGGAAGACTTCCCGAATGAGGGGCTCATTCGGGACAAGTCGCCCCAGCAGCGTTCTTAAAATTCCAGGCCGCGTCACGTAAGGGTCCAAAATAATGGTGGTCTGCTGTGCGGTGAGGGTGAATCCAGCCGTCCCGTGGTACCGAAGCTCGAGCCGGGTATCGGCACTCTTTTGACTGGGTTCAAACCAATCCATGTGGGGCCATTGAAGCATAAAATTTCTCCACCAAAACTAGGGCTCTGCCATGTGGTTACCACGGGGCCGGCTTGCAGGTAAATCTGTCCATGCGTACGATGTGCCCGTGACCGATTCGAACAACAGCCAAATTGAATTGACGGCGCTCTTGTCTGCAATGGTTGAGCGCAACGCATCCGACCTGTATTTGTGTGAAGGCAAGGTTCCGGCCATGCGAATTCACGGCGAAGTTCATTCGCAGGGCGAGGTTCCGTCCACAAAGCAGCAACTCCGGGCGCTGCTCGATCGGGTTCTGATTGGAACAGCCAAGGCGCGCTTCGAACGAAGTGGTGACTTGGATGTTGGCTATTCTGTTGATGGCGGCCAGAGGTTCCGCCTTAATGTTGCCCGCCAACAGGGGCGCTTATCCGTGGTTGCTCGTGCGGTCCCAAGCGGAGCATTGTCCTTTGTGGACCTCGGCTTGACCGATTCTGTTGCGGAGCTGGCTGAGTGTCGCCGGGGATTGGTGGTCGTTACTGGCGCTACGGGTTCTGGAAAATCCACGACCCTGGCAGCCCTGGTTCACAAAATCAATCAGACCCGACCCGTTCACATTGTCACCATTGAAGACCCAATTGAGTACCTTCATCATGACAACGTGGCTCGCATCACACAGCGTGAAGTTGGAGCCGATACGGCCAGCTATCAGCAAGCGCTACGACACGTTGTGCGCCAGAGTCCGGATGTGATCCTGGTCGGCGAAATGAGGGATGTAGAGAGCATTCAGGTTGCATTGGCCGCGGCGCTCACTGGGCACCTGGTATTGACCACTCTTCACACCATAGATGCCACCCAGACGCTCCAGCGAATGCTCAACTATTTCCCGGAACACCTGAGAGCACAGGTGGCCATGGACCTTGCTCAGTGCCTTCAGGGGATTGTCTGCCAGCGTCTGCTGCCCAAGGCCAATGGTGAAGGTCGGGTTGTTGCCTGCGAGGTCATGCACTGCACCCCACCGGTTGCTCGGTTGCTGCGAGATCTTCGGGTAGACGACCTTCAGGATCTGATGCGGGCTTCTCGGCACCCCGGGTTGACCACGTTCAATGACGCACTGCTTACGCTTTTCAAGGATGAGAAGATTTCGTTTGAGGTAGGAATGGCCTACGCATCCAATGCAGATGAGTTCGCATTGGCGGCAAAAGGGATGTCCACGGGGATCTTTTCCTTCGGGCGCGAGACCGTTGTCGATGATGTTGGGATGGACATGCGTGGACTTCTGCGTATGGCAATGCAGCGGAATGCCTCCGATCTCCACCTGACCTCCGGAAGACCGCCCATCATTCGAGTTGGCGGAGAGCTGGAGTCGGTGGGCGAGATGCCGCTCTCCGATGGAGACTTAAGGACACTACTGTACTCGATCATGTCTGATCGACAACGGACCACCTATGAGCTTGAGCGTGAAATTGACTTCGCCCTGGCCATAGAGGATGGACGACGTTTTCGCATCAACGCATATTTTCAAAAGGGTCGTATGGCAGCAGCCCTGCGCTCCAT
>CAWVVG010000494.1:0-2792 GCA_963932775.1 uncultured bacterium | reverse complement strand
GTCCAGGTGGGCCCTAAGGGCCGCGCCAAGAAAGGCAGCAGACTGTGGGAAGTCTACGTGGGCCCCGCCCTTGGGCTCTGGTACCACCGCATCGGCGACACCCAGCCTAAAACAGTCGGATGCCGTAATCTTAAGCGCCTCGGCGGCAGTCGGACCTTCCGCGCGGTCGCGCCAAAGGATGGCAGCGCAGCCTTCGGGGGAAATGACTGAATAGACGGCGTTCTCGAGCATTAAGATTCGATTGCCTACTCCGACGGCCAGTGCGCCTCCCGACCCTCCCTCACCAATGACCGTGCAGATCACAGGAACTGTATAGGTCGACATTTCCATGATGTTTCGGGCAATGGCTTCGGCTTGTCCCCGTTCCTCGGCATCGATGCCGGGGTACGCGCCAGGGGTGTCGATAAACGTAAAAATAGGGCGACCAAACCGGTTGGCCATCTCCATCAGTCGGAGCGCCTTTCGGTAGCCGTCTGGCTTGGCCATGCCGAAGTTGCGGCGGATGTTTTCCTTGGTGTTCCGGCCCTTTTGGTGGCCAATGACCATGACTGGCGTATCGCCGAATCGTGCAAGGCCACCGATCAATGCGGGGTCCTCGTGTCCTGCCCGATCTCCATGGAGTTCGGTCCAGTCCGTAAAAAGGGCGTCGATGTAGTCCTGCGAGTAGGGTCTTGCTGGATGCCTGGAGAGGAGCGTCTGCTGCCACGGCGTGAGGGTGGAGAAGATCTGGTCCAGCAGGATCTCTGCCTGTCTCTCAAGCTGTGAGATGGCACTGGAGAGGTCTGCGCCCTGCACCCGCTCCATTTCTCTGAGCCCGTCAATTCGCTTTCGCAACTCAACGATAGGGCGTTCAAAATCGAGGGTGAATTCCATGGATTCACTCTATCCTGCGCGTCCATCTCAGTCCTGCTAAAACTCAACACCCATCGTGGCTGCAACAGCCATACTGCTGCCCAACACGATAAATCCGCCGGAGGCACCCACCAGCCGATTGGTGTATTTTCGTTGGGCTTCGAGTGCGCTGGGCGAATTGAGGCCGGTATTGTCGAGGTCGTCGTACTGGCTCCGTGCCATCAGGGCCGCGCCGTACGTGAGCACCGCTGCAACTCCCATGGCGGAAGCGCCCAGCCACAGGTCCTGTGAGTCGATACTCAAAGGTGCCCGGACCTTCTTCACGGGTTCGGGTTCCACCCAAACCAAGGGCTCGGGTCCCGCCCGAGGGTCTGGCTCATTCAGGCCGAATTCGTCTACTTCAGCAATCGCAGGAACGACAGAAAGGTCGACATCCTCGGCGCACATCTCTATCCACTCTGGCGTCTCATCGAGGTCGCTCCAGGCGCCTGCTACTGCACCGCTCGGGCATAGCACTTGAATCAGGTGGGGTCCTGCGCCAACAGCCTGGCCTGGACCGTGCTCGACTCCATCGACAAAGGCTCGAATCAGACCGCGCAACTCAGGTACCCCGGTCGGTGACGGGTTCCGTTGCAGCACCTCTTGCCGAAGCGCCTCAAAGTAGGCCCGGAGCCCGTTGTCATTCAACAGCTCTCGGTCCCATTTCAAGGTGGGAAAAATATTCAGCGCATCGCGCCACCGGTCCACGTCACTTTCTCTTTCGAGGCCTTTTAGCCTTGCGGCTATTGTCTCAAGGTAGATCACCTCAGCGATGGTCTGGGCATCCAGAATATCCATCTCGCTGGGTAGATTCATTCTCGCTTGAATCAGGAGCATGCCGCCACGGTCTGGCTCTCCGGCCACCAGTGCCGCACGGCCGGCAGCCAGTCCCTCTTTGCCTGCACCTGCGTTGGCTACGCTGCAGACCAATATACTCAAGAGCCACGACATACCCTCTCCAAATCTGAGGGTACGGGGCAAAGCCTACTGGGTCAAGGGTTACCAGAATCCTTGGACAATTGTGTGGGCCGAATTCGGACGGTACCTGCGGGTGCAACGAGCTCCATCGCCCGGCGGGCGTTGGGGTCGTGTTCGATACCGGTGTCGATGGTGTTTTCGGCGGTGATCCCCAGGTTCCAACGAACGGGATTGGCACGGACGTCTATGTCTCCCTTGCCCACTGCAACTCGAATTTGTTCTGACCCTGTGGTCACCACCCGGGCATCCCCTTGTCCGATTTGTACCGTGACTCTACCGGTGGTATCTACGTCCACCTCCCCTTGTCCGACACTGATATCCAGGTCTGGCACTCCAGTTGCCCAGACCTCACCAAAGCCGAGGTCAACCTCGACGGCAACCCCTGGAGGCACCTGAACTTCGACATCAACGGCACACAGTATGGGTGTGTGGCACCGAGCGATGAGCTGAAGCACTCCATCGGTCTCACTGTGCTGGACGCTCGATACGCCTTCGGGCGCTCGCACAGCAAAGTCCACTTTTGCTGTGGTGCCTGGGACCAATTCTATCACCCCGACGTCACCGTGAATCACGATTCGTTTGACCGGATCCGATGCCATTACGCCATCTCGATACCGGACTTCACCACAGCCAGTGACCTGGAGCGCAATGACGCATAGGGCCACTCCGGTATTGATGAGCACACGCTTGCGGGGTGAAGAAATGTTCATAGATTCTCCTTAGGGCATGTTCTGTCAATCGGAACTTGCCCTCAAAAACATTGGCGTGACCGGTCTTGACCTGTCAACACTCCACTATGAAATCACCTTAAGGGTTGGAGGTCAAGGCCCTTCGCCAAGTTTTTCAAGAACCCATGAGGGAGCGCGAATTTTAGGCCGTATCAGGTGGCCGAAAACAGGCTCTCAGCTGTGGCTCTCACCGAG
>CAWVVG010000493.1:0-2806 GCA_963932775.1 uncultured bacterium | reverse complement strand
AGGCTGGAGACGTCATCAGCTGCCGAGCAACCCCGTGGGATGGCACATCGGCCGGGGGTGCTGTGACGGCAATCGTGGTGGTGGACAACTCCGTGCCTACCGTCTCCTTCGCTCACTTCAGCCCCGTTGTGGTTCGAACCGATGACCGGGTTCGGGTCATGCCGACCGCAGTCGATCCCGATGGTGAGGTGGTGACCCTGAGCTACCAGTGGACGGTCAATGGCGTGTATGTGGGTGATGACTCCAGTGAGCTGGATGGTGCTCTGTGGTTCGGAAAAGGTGACTCGATACAGGTGCACATCACACCATCGGATGCGACCGAGACGGGGCCTGTATTTGTGGCGGGTCCAGTGACCGTAGCAAACAGTTCTCCTTCAGGTCTCGAGGCTGCCATCACGCCGGAAGATCCCGATGAAGGGGACGATGACTTGAGGTGCAGCATCGATGCGGTGGCCACAGACGCCGATGACGACCCGCTCGAGTATGAGATTCGTTGGTACCGCGACGGCATTGAGGTGGAGGTTGGTCTGAGCACTGAGGTCTTGGATGGCGACACCGTGAACGCCGAGGAGACCATTGGTGGCGAGGAGTGGACCTGTGAGATCACCGCGGTTGACGATGATGGTGGAGAAACCGATGCAACTGACCAGGTCTCCATTGCTGGCTGGTTGGGCCGGCTTGAGGACTTGCCAGGCATCTCCTGCAATGAAATTCTGGACCATTACCCGACTGCGCCCGATGGTACGTACTTTCTGCGCCCGCTGGACGAGACCTTCCAGGCTTACTGCGACATGAGCACTGACGGTGGCGGCTGGACCTTGGTGGCCTACGCCCCAACCAATTTTGGGGTGCCCAGCGACTGGTCCTCGGCGCTGGCGATCGACCGAGGAGCCTGCCTGATTATGGGTGGCTTCTGTCGATTCTCCGACGAGGAGATCAACGCCATCCTGGACCATGGTGGCGGCATCGACGATCGCCTGCGCTTGGTGGCCCCAGGCCTGCCTCACCACGGTCGATACTATTGGGACACGCCTCTGGGCTTCCTCAGCACCACCTTTCCGTCCACGAGTTCTTGGTGGCGGGTGGCCACAAGCTATGGCGGTGAGCACAGCCCGGGATGTGCGCCCTCCGATGGCCGCGGATTTGGACACGAGCCCACAGCAGGCGGCTGCAGCGCTTCGCCAACCTTCGGGTCCTCGGCCACCGATCGGGTCTATTTTTCATCGTCAGACGGCCTCTCCGTGGGAGGCGCCGTCGACACAGCCTACTCGTGGTATGCGCAGTAGCATCGTTCTTACCCTGGCCGGCATGGTCGCCTGCGGTGAACAGAAGTTCACGGCGGTGAATGCTGAGCCGGATGTGGACATCACGTCTCATGACAATGGAGACGAGGTCGGAGAAGGCCAGGCGACTTTGTTTCTTGCAGTCATCGACGATGCGGATGACCCCGAAGAAGACACCGTCGCCACTTGGTCGGCCGGCGAGCGGGTGGTGTGTGAGCGCGCGGCGGTCACCACCTGGGGTGAGTCCATGTGCGAGATACGACTGGCTATGCGGGAGACGGAGGTGTCCATCTTTGTCGAGGACCCCAGGGGCTCTACCGGTGGAGATGTGGTTCACCTGGATGTGCTGGCTACCGACGCACCGGTGGTCGACATTCACTCTCCGCTTGCGACCGAGCGCTACTACTCGGACCACTCGGTGCTCATGGAGGCCTTCGCCTCGGACTCAGAAGACTTCGTCGAGGACCTCTTGGTGGAGTGGGTGGGCGAGGAAGTCGGGGATCTCGGGGTGGCTGAAGCCCCGGACTCCGAGGGGAAGATTCAGGCCTATGTGTCTCTGGCCGAAGGGACCCACAACCTGCGGGTCATGGTCACAGACACCACAGGCAAGACCGGCGAAGACATTGTGCAGATCGAGGTGTCGGGTCCAAACCGTGCCCCGGGTTGTGAGTGGCTTGCTCCCGACGATGGGACAGTCCTGACCTTAGATGAGCCGGTGACCTTGTCCGGTGAGGCGACAGATCCGGATGTCAATTCCGATCGGCTGGAGGTTCACTGGAGCAGCGATCGCGATGGCCTCTTGGGCAGCAGCACGCCCGGCAGCGATGGCGTCGTCAGCCTCATCGCGAGTGGCCTTAGCGACAATGCCCACATTCTCACCATGACGGCCGTGGATGAGGTGGGTGCGAGCTGCACGGCAGAGCGCGGCCTGGTCGTGACCACGCGTCCAGAAGTGGTCATCATCAAGCCCCTGGGAGCCGACCTCTATTACTCCGACCACCCCGTGGCACTGGAGGGTTCGGTATCCGATGCGGAGGATGGACCGGATGCCCTCAGCGCCCAGTGGGAGAGCGACTTGGATGGCATCTTGGACGTGGCCCCGGATGTTGGTTTCGACGGGCTGAACACGGGGGCTGCGCGGTTGGTTGAGGGCGTTCACATTCTCACACTGACCGGTACCGATGGGGATGGTGTTTCGGGAACGGACAGCGCTACCATTGCGGTTCGAGGCCCGAATCAAGCACCCACTTGTCGGGTCACGGGACCGGCATCCGGCAGCGGCGGAGACGAGGGGGCAGTGGTCCTCTTGACCGGTGAAGTCGGCGACGCAGACATTGGACCGGAAGGCCTCACAGTTGTGTGGAGCAGCAACCTCGCGGGGACTCTTGGAACGAGCACGCCAAGCTCGGATGGGTTGGTGTCTTTGGGGGTCGGAACGCTCGCTGCAGGCACCCATGTGCTGAGTCTGACCGTTACCGACGAAGTCGGCGAGAGCTGTGTGGATGACACCACTTTTGTGGTGG
>CAWVVG010000492.1:0-2818 GCA_963932775.1 uncultured bacterium | reverse complement strand
CCGGTCTTGGTCCAGTCGATCACCATCGATGAGTCGATCAGGTAGGTGTAGGTGTTCTGCGCTTGTGCCCAGGCGTTGAACGTTGTCAATGACGCCGCAGCTTCCCACAGGACCGGTGAGAAGCCGTACACGCTCTGAACATTGCTGGCGCAGGCTTGGTTGCACTGGATTCCGGTTGCATCTCTTCCAATAAAGGCAAGGAAGGTCACATCGGGGTGGTCTGATGCGATGTCCTGAAGATTGCTGAGGGTGTCTGCGGTGGTCGATACATCGAGGTTTCCCACGACGAGTGCGATCTTGCTTCCGTACCGATCGTGCAGGGAAAAAGGCAGACCACTTTGGTCGGATACGGTCAGATTGTAGGCCACATCATCTCGGCCGTAGCCGGTCCCTTCGATCACGAATGCCGTGTCTTCTCCACCATCCGGCGGCGGTCCAGCGTCAGCGTCAGCGTCAGCCGTAGAGGTTGCGGTGTCGTCCGCCGGAGTGGCGGTGTCGGTGGGGCTGGCTGTTCCGGTGTCATCGCTGTCCCCATCACCGGGGATGGGTGGAGGTGGATCAGTGTTGGGCTCAAATGGGGTGCCACCGCCAGACATTCCGACGCCACCCGTTGATTTTCCGCAGCCAATGAACATGCTCGCAAGGAGTAGGATTCGCATTGCTGCAGAGTAGCATGGGGTGGGGACAGGTTGCTTCGAAGAAAAGGAATGTCCGGACTGTCACCTGGGACTTACCGATCCACATCTCTGGCATCGCGAATCACGTACCCGCCCTTTCTCCACCGCGCAGCATGGGTGGCTTGGTAGTCTGCGGGGACATCTCCCCACTTCTGACACCAAAATTTCTCACCGTGGTAGCCGACTCCCAGGCCTTGAATGATCTCGCACCCATCGTGCCGGTCGCGCGTTCCGAGGCCCGTTCTTGGTTTGACCAAGTAGGTGCACGTCTCACAGTTCTCCATGCTCTCTACCAGCCGTCGCTCCCAGCGAACCGAACGGGTTGAGCGATGGGCGTTGTTGAAGCCCTGGGGAATGAATGCGCCTACCGCGATCAGGCCAGTGAGGGCGAGTAAGGCTCGGGAAGTCCGTCCGCCCTGGCTCCAGACTAAGCCTGCGCTGCCGGCGGCGAATAGTCCCAACAGGACTCCGGGTACAGCTTGCATACGGTAGGTCGCGGTCTCTAAGCCCACCACCCACCCAGCGAGTGCGGCCAGTTGTCCTGCGAGAACCAGGCCCAGGAGGATGGCGCCTCGTCGGCCCACTCGGATCTGGTGGACCAGGCCAATGAGTCCCAAGGGCAGGAGCAGGGCGCCCTTGGTGTCGAGCATCTGGGTCCATAGCTTTGAAAGTGTTGCGCCCACCGCGGACGGATCAAACCGGGTGGAGAGCCCCTCCCAGTCTGCGTAGCTGACCGGTGAGGAGGCGTGCCCTTCGATGCCTGTGGTCTTGACCCCGAGCCACACAGCGGCCCCCCACAATGCCCAAAGAGCCTTCCGGTCTCGCCGCCAGATGATGTAGATGATGGCTACAGGCCAGCCTTCATAGCGGACCAATGGGAGCAACCCGAGGATTGCATCGGCCCACCGCCACATGGAGTCGGTGGCGGGCCGGTTCTGTTGCTGGGCTTGCAGTGCCAGTGCCATACCTCCAAACAGGGCGAGCAGGAACGAGCCTTCTTGGTATGGAACCACCGACCAAGTGAGGAAAGGGCCGAAGAGTCCGACCGGTATGAATAGCCATCCAGCGGCGGCTCCTCCTAAAGAGCGGGCAACCCAGGCTCCAGCGGTAATGGCGAGGGCGCCAATCACGGCCATGGCGACTCGCATCGCCAGGACTCCTCCACCCATCGCAGATACCAGCCAGATGATCGACTGGGTGGCTGGCAGCCAGTCCTGAACGAGCAGGTGTTCTCGGCCTCCCCAGCGTTGGTAGGCATCCATACTGAAGTTGTCAGGATAACTGTGAATCAGGGCCAGTCGCACCGCGAGTTCGACGATGAATACGGCCAGAGTGAAGCGAACCCCAGAGGAACGAAGCACAGTGGGTAGTGCTACTGCGCCAAGCCGCAGAGGCCCGGCGTAGGCTGCCCCTGGACCTGCCAGGAAGCACATCCGTCGCATGCGATGGCCCCATCAAGCTCGATGGCATGGTGCTCTCCCAGACGAACCGACAACATCCCGCTGGTGGGTTCAATCTCGCATATGGATTGGTCGACACTCCAGGCGCCGTCCAAGGTGAGGGTATTCCGGTCGGTTGCGACCGCACCGCTTACTGTGATGTCGTAGTTCTCCGGAAAGCTCGCGGCTGGAAAAATCGTGCTGGTCAGATCGAGACCCAAGAAGCCTTCTGAGCATTCCCAGTGTCTGAGACCGCACACAGAAGCTGCGGCATCCACCAGCCACAGGGAGTCCAGGGCAGTAATTTCTATGGCCCCGTCGAAGCCAAAGGCGGTTTGTCCGTTTCGTTCGATGCGGAAGTTTTGTCCCGTCAACCAAGTTGTATCGGGGCCATCAAAGCGCTCCAGAGTGCCTTGGATTGCACTTCCGTCGGCCAATGTACAGCCGCCTTCCCATCGCTCATGGATCTCACCCTCCTTGGATTCGAGAACCGTCACATGGGGGCATTCCGTCTCGGTGCCTACCACCCTGGCGGTGTGCTCGACCAGCTCAACGAGTGGCGCTGGCTGGACGGCCCGCACGACCTCGGAGATCGGCTGAGGATTTACATCCTCTGGGTAGGCTCCTGACTCGATGGCTTCATTGCAGCCAACCAAGACGATGATGGGGAGAAAAATGCGCATGCTCTTACGGTTTACGGCA
>CAWVVG010000491.1:0-2821 GCA_963932775.1 uncultured bacterium | reverse complement strand
CGTGCACCGATGTCGCCATCACTGGACCTCCCGGTGGGCCTGGAGCCAGAGGCGATGAGCGAGGGGGACAAGGCTGTTGAGGCGCGGGCGGCGACCTTGCTGCAGTCGCTGGAAGACAAGCCGGACTGGGCGTCGGCTCGCGAGTCGGTGCGCGGGTCGAACACCGATGGCCTCAGCTACGAGGAAATGTCCGATTTTTTGGACCGGATGGAGGCGCCTCATGGCCCTGAGCGCAGTGATAAGGACGACGACTTTGGCGGTTCTGAGGCATCGGTGTTGAGAAACGGTGTGGAGTCTTGCGGCGAGGTTCCCGCGTTCCGGTACCCCGAATGGGATGTGGAGCTGGGGGAGTACAAGGCGGGGTGGGTGCGCTTGAGTGAGTACCGCCTCTCGGGAGGTGACGCGGATTTTGTCGATACCGTCTTGGCTGAGCACGGGTCGATGATCGGTTCGCTTCGGCGCTCATTCGAGGCCCTCAGGCCCGAGGCAATGCGTCCGAAGCGAGGACTCGCAGACGGCGATGAGCTTGATTTTGATGCGGTTGTGGCGGCGCGTATCGCGAAACGGTCGGGCAGTGCTCCGCCCCAGGGCTTGTATCGTTCCCGCAGGCGGAACCAGCGGGACGTATCTGTGGCTTTCTTGGTCGATATGTCTTCTTCGACCAACGAGCACATCAACTCGGCGTCCAAGCGCATCATTGATGTGGAGCGGGAGGCCTTGGTGGTCACCGCTGAGGCCATCGCTGCCTTAGGCGACCCCATGGCCATTTATGGCTACTCTGGCTTTGGCCGAGAGCAGGTGGCGTTCTATGTGGCCAAGGAATTCGATGAGGCCTGGAGTCCACGGGTTCGGGAGCGCATTGGTGGGATTGGCTGGAAGATGGAGAACCGGGATGGTGCCGCCATTCGGCACGCGACGGTCAAGCTCGCTGGTGCACCCGGCAGTCTCAAGTTGTTGATTTTACTTAGTGACGGAAAGCCCCTGGATTGTGGGTGTCCTCAGTACAGCGACTTGTATGCCCAGGAGGACACTCGCATGGCGTTGGTCGAGGCAAGGGCGGCGGGTGTCCACCCGTTTTGCATCACCGTAGACCCCCACGGTCGCAGCTATCTCCGCCGAATTTATGGTGAAGGTGGCTATACAATCATCGACTCAGTGGGGTCTCTGCCGGCTCGACTGCCGGCCATCTACCGGCGACTCACTCGCTGACGGGCTAATCCTCCCGCAGGAGGCCACATGCAAATCGGTCTAAATCACTTGCACACGAACCTTGCCCATTTGTTGGTGTTGTTCGCACTCATCAACATGATCCTCGCGGTGTTGGGCGCTGGAAAGAAAGCATCCTTGGCGTCAATCATGGCCAAGAGCCATAAATTTGGGGTCATGATGCTTGGCCGCTTGATCTACATTGCCGGCTTGGGTCTGGCGGTGGTTGCTGGCCATTCCTTCGCTCAGCCTTGGATTCTCGCCGGTGTGCTCCTGTGGGGTGCGGTTGAGGTTGCTGGCAAGCGCCTAGTGTCGCCTGAGCTGGAAGGTGCTGCCAATGGTGGGCCTGGGTCCGGAAGGCTCATGGCTGGGGCGGCCATTCAGTTGGTGGTAATTGTGCTCATCTATGGACTGATGCAAGTGAAGCCTGCCCTGTGAGCATCGTGCTGGGAGTCATCGGCGACATCCATGCTCGCTGGCCCTTGCTCGAACAGGTCCTTGATGCGCTCGCCAAAGGTCCTCGCCTAGATGGTGTCCTGTGTGTCGGGGATTTCTCCTGTGCGGGTCGGGGTGAGCACCAGTCGTCGGAGCGTCGGGTTGAATATCTTCTCGAGGTCGATCGAATCTTGAAGGCGGTCGGTGGGCTTGGTGTGGATGTGGTCTATGTGCCCGGAAACCATGACCGGAAGGACCTCAGCTTTTGGGGCAATGTGGACGGCAAGACCACCACGATGGGGGGATTGCGCATCGGTGGCATAGGCGGTGCCGGCCCGGACCGCATGGGGTTTCATTACGAGTGGGATGAGGATGAGATCCGTTCTCGACCCAACCCCGAGATCGATGTACTGCTGAGCCATTGTCCTCCCGCAGGTACCGCTTTTGACCGGCTGCCTACCGGTGCTCACGTGGGAAGTCAGGCCGTACTGGAGCGGGTGCAGGCCATGAAGGGTGTGGCGATTTTTGGACACATTCACGAAGCTCATGGAGTGGGTCAGATTGGCGAATGCTTGTGCTTAAATGCAGGAGGTTTGGGGCCGCCGATGGCTCATCCGCGGGCTGGGTGGGTCCATGGAACCGATGCCGTTGTGCTCAAAGACCTTCGAAACGGTGAAGAAACGTGCGCCGAACGGCTGTAGGACCGTTAGAGCGCCTCGATGAATGACAATGGAAATCGTGACGGCAAGAAACCGGGCCGAAAGCCAGGTGGAAGAAGCGGTGCTCAGCGTGATGGCAACGGCCCCAATAAGAAGGGTGGCCCGCAGCGTGGCGGCGGCGGCGGTCCGAAGCGCACTGGAGGCCCAGGTCGGGATGGCCCAAGGCGCGATGGCCCAAGTCGGGATGGCCCAAGGCGCGATGGCCCAAATCGGGATGGCCCGAGACGCGATGGTCCCGTCCGCTCTGCTGGCCCGAACCGCGATGGCCCGAACCGTGATGGCCCAAGGCGCGATGGTCCGAATCGTGATGGCCCGAGACGCGACGGTCCGAATCGTGATGGCCCGAGACGCGATGGTCCCGTCCGCTCTGCTGGTCCGAACCGCGATGGTCCGAACCGTGATGGCCCTGTCCGCTCTGCTGGTCCGAACCGCGATGGTCCGAACCGTGATGGCCCTGTCCG
>CAWVVG010000490.1:0-2835 GCA_963932775.1 uncultured bacterium | reverse complement strand
CAGGTTTACCAGGCCCACAATCACCGACTCTGATTGCGCCTCCCACCGCAAGGAGCCGCCGATCAACCAGCTTCCCACTTCACCCTCTGCCGCCAAGACCGCCCAGCGCACCGATGGGTCGCCATCGGCTGTGATCAACAACGGGGTACCGGGAGTAAGCCCTGTGACCTCGCCATAGACCACACCGGTCTGCAAGGGCATGTACGCAGGGTGAATGCTCTTTGGAAGTTCAGAGACATCCATAGAGTCCTCGAGGTGCACTTGGTAAATGGAGTCTCCGTAGGTCTCCGCCCAAGCGGGTGTGGCTGCCGTGCCCACAGCCGTTCGATCGATGGAAAAGTCCATCCAACCGTCGACCCAGTCTTCCGTGGTGATGCCTGCCGCATCCAAGAAATCGGGCTCGTTGTCCCAGGAATCTTGGGCGCCATCGAGCCACAGGTCCAGGCCTGCACTGCCCGCCCCGTCACCGGTCGTCGCGTCCAAATGGAACAACCACAGTGCAGCTCCATACTCGTAGTAGGACCAGATCTCGTACTCATCCCAGAGCATCCAGCCGTCCCCGAGTAAGCCCACCCAGGGGGTGGCTTGAAAGTGAGTGATGTACTCCTCCATTGGCAGCAGGGTCGGGTCCGACCAGGATTCCGCTGCCGTGGCGGTTCCCTCCCAAGGGATGTACCGGGGCTCCGTCATGTCGATGCCGTACTGAAGCACATGATTGAACTCGTGGAGCATGGTCCAGCGAATCCAGGTCTCGAATTCCGGGTCGATCACGATGTAGGCGTAGGTTCCCATCCGCCCATCGCTGGGGTCTTGGTCCTCGTAAGGACCATAAGCATACGCACCCCCGTCGCCATCGGAGGAGACATATACATCCAAAATGCCATCCTCGTCGGGCAGAGGTGCGGGCCAACCCAGCTCATCGACTTGAATCGCCCAGGCCTCATCGATGGCAACAATCACCTCATCGCACTGAGCAGCATCGGATTCATCTTCCCAGTGACAGCGCACCGGGCGAATCTCTGAATCGATGGAGCCCACAAAGCTGGGCCGATCGAGGGGCGCCTTGGTGGGAAGCATAAGCATAAGCAAGGTGTGGCAATTCATTGGCGCCCCATTTCAGAGGTTGGAATCAGCGGCGGCTGAATATGCGGAGCAGCCGCATAAACAGGATGATGATGTCCACGTACAGGGAAGCCGCGCAGTCCACGGCGTTGTCCAGGGTCTTCGGCAGCGCCTGTGCCCGAGCCCAGTCGTAGCCGATGTAGGCCGAAAAGATCAGGACCATGATCCAATCAAAGATTGCCGGACTCTTGCCCGTAAAAAAAGCAAACCCCATCTCCACGACGAAGGTAGCGATGAACGCAAAAAACAGCGCTCTACCGATGCTCAAGAACACCTTTGGATAGGCCGCACCCGCCAGCATCATGATGCCGGTGATGGACCCAGTCGCCATGAATGCCCGAGAGATCACCTCGGGCTCAAAGAAGGGCAGCATGGCCACCAGCACCAGACCCAGTGGCAGCACGATGAAGTTGTAGCCGATGAAAGAAATGCCGGGATTGTCCGACTTGCTGTAGATCATCGTGCCTGCAATGATCGAGACAAAGTACAGGCCCATGAATATCCACGGACTGTTGGCCTGAAATGCCTGAATGGGCGCAGGATCGATGTGCTCGACCATCAGCCAGTTGATCATAAAGCCCCAGAGGAGCACACCACCGATCGTCAAGTTGTAGGTAGATTCACTGACCAACTCGTCAGTGGTTGTGCGGCGATTCCAGACGGTCTCTGTTGAAAGCATGGTCAAACCCTTTTTGTGGTGAAGCTTTAGGCCCAAAGGCCAGCCAACTATACACCGGGTGTATCCCCAAGTCGTGGCCAATGGCTTGGGCTCGAGCGCTGAAGCCGGATGGCACAATAAAACCACCCATAGAGTTGGCAGTCATTCCTTCTTGGGATAACGTCCCGTCGATGCACTCCCGAGCCACCAGCGCCTGTACCTGTTGTTGTTGGACACCCGTCCGTCTGCCGGTAGTGCCGTAGAACCACCTCGATAACCAAGAGGACTCATCGACCGCCCGGTAACCCGGGCGGTTTTTTTGTGCGTATACGCACCAGGAACCCACCATGACCACCATCCATATTTTGTACGAAAACCAAGCCTGGCTTGCCCCTCTCGAGGCTGCACTCACACAAAGAGGGCTGCCCTATGTCCTCCACTTCGTGGACGGCGGCACCTTCGACTTGAGCCGGACACCCCCCGAGGGAATCTGGCTCAACCGCATGAGCCCATCCTCCCATACCCGGGGCCACCAAGGGGGCGTGCGGTACGTCTCGGAGTTGCTGGGCTGGCTCGAGTCTCATGGGCGCCGGGTGATCAACGGAAGCCAGGCCTTTGCCTTGGAGCTCTCCAAGGTCAAGCAAGACATCGCCCTTCGCACCTTCGGGATTCTCTCACCCAGAACCATCACTGTGGTGGGGCAAGAGCGCTTGAAACCAGCGGCACGAGAGATGGACTTGCCCTTCATCACCAAGCACAACCAAGGCGGAAAGGGGCTCGGCGTAAAGCTGTTCCGGAGCCTCGAAGACTTCGATGCCTATGTGGATGGACCGGACTTCATCGAAGATCCCGGCGGCATCACCCTGCTTCAGCAGTACATCGAGCCGGCCGAGCCCCACATCACTCGGGTTGAATTGGTCCAAGATCAGCTGGTGATGGCCATTCACTCCAGCACAGAGAGCGGCTTTGAGCTCTGCCCTGCAGTTGAATGCGCGGACGACGATGCCTTCTGCCCTGTGGGAAGCTCCGGGAAATTCCGTCATGCGAGTGAGATC
>CAWVVG010000489.1:0-2848 GCA_963932775.1 uncultured bacterium | reverse complement strand
TCGATCCCGTACTCGCTCTGTGGAATGACTACCCAGGTGGCGTAGTGGCGGACGCAGATGCACTCACAATATTGGCCAACCACAAACACCGAACCCCAACAGATCGAGCCCGAATCATCACCCCCCACACGGCTGAAGCGGGTCGCTTGCTTGGAGTTTCCCGGGCTGAGGTCGAGGCCGATCGATTTGCAGCCATTGGACAATTAAACAGTTTCGGTACCGCAGTTCTCAAGGGTCCATGTACGCTGATCGGCCCATCACCCATTTGGGTCAACCCCCGGGGGTCGAGCCGACTGGCTACAGGCGGCTCGGGCGACGTATTAGCCGGAATGATCGGTGGACTCCTCGCAGCTGGCCTGACTCCAGATCACGCAGCAGCATGCGGTGCTTGGGCCCACGGTATCGGTGGCGAGAGAATGCCGGAGGGCGGGACTGCAAGCGATTTGGTGGATGCCCTCACTCAAGGAAGCGGCTGACCTCTCACTGAATTTCCTGAAGCTCCTGGCGAAGCGTTTCGACTGCGGGAGCATCACTATGCTCAACAGCCAATCGTTCCACGATCCGTCGGGCCCCTTCGATGTGACCCCGAGCCATGGCCTTGCGGGCCTTGTCGACCAGAGAAATGGATGCAACCAGTCCAGCGGGATCCATCGAGCTGCTCTGGGCCCCCTGTGGCAAGCCTTCGTCGCCACCAAAACCAGCGCGCAGGCCACTCAAACGGGACTCCATTTCAGGATACCCCGACATGGGATCTGGAAAACCTCTCACCCCATCGGACTCCGCTGGAAACCAGCTTCCATAGGTAGCTTCGGTGTACCTCCCATCGGTGCCCGTAAAGCCTTGAAGCAGATGTGCATGGAACATACTCCAGCCCAAAGTAGACTCTGAATAGGGCAACGTTGAGCCACCCTGGAATGGAGACGTCCCATGGACCGGAAGAGCCAAGCCGTAGCGAGTCGCCATCCAAGCACCCAGGTCAACGGTGCTTACAGGCTCATCGACGACCCACTCCGTCTGCACACCCGGCCCTGCAATTATCATTGGCACGCGAACCAAGTCGTCAGTCAAGCCCAGTGCTGAACCATACCGGGCACCAGACAGCGAGCCGCGCAGGCCAACGACGATCACAGGCCCAGAAGGCTGCTGAACCTTCCAAACATCCAGGGCCTCGCCTATCTTCTCATCGATGGAGTGAAGGGCTCTGTCATAGCCGCGCCCGGGTAAATCACGATCCCCATCCGGGATACTCAGGGGCATCCAAATTAGACGATTCGATACACTTGATGCGTCACTAATATTAAGTTCAAACCTTGTAAATATGCCTTTCAATACATCTGTATCAACACCAACCCGGACACCGTCAAAGCCACCCTTAAGCATGGCATCCATCCACCCAGAGGGTGTCAGTCCATCACCAAAAGTGTCCCCGTCCATGCGCTGACCGTGCACAGGCGGCGGGTCTCCAGTGAGGATGCTCAGCAACGCAGGACCTCGTGAAGTCGAAGTTGTATAGGCCCGGTTGAACTGGGTGCCAGCACGGGCAAGCGAATCCAAATTCGGTGTCTCAGTCGGCCTGTGGCCGTAGGTCCCCAGCCTGTCGGCTCGGACCCCATCCAGTGTAATCAGCAACACACTCGGTTGGTCCGGTACCTGCGCCGTGCAGCCAATGAGGAGCAGTGAAGTAATCAACATGCTTTCTCCACAAACAGCACTCCGTCCAAGGCCACCAAGCATGCACCACCACCAAGGTCGAGTCGACCCTTATTGCGGAGTGCCCCGTCGATTACTGTCTCTAGGGTCCCAGCACGCACGGGCAGCTGCCCAATCAGGCGCTTCAGAAGTCGAAGCTGAAGCGCGGGATGAACCGATGCCAAACCCTTACGGTTGAGGCCTTTGCCCGAGAATGTTGCACGCCAAGCATCGTCCTCCAAGCCCTCCAGTAAGGCATCCTCGCGAGCCAAGAGCCGTGCCGACCGAGCCAGCGCCCGACTAGCACCGCCATGCACTTCGTCCAGCAATGGAATCAAGCGTCTCAGTTGGCCGCGCTGAGAGTGTGGGTTTGAAGGGTCTTCTACCCAAGATAAACCTTCTGATTCTGCCCAGGCCTGGATGACCGCCCGTGATTCAAACAGCAAGGGCCTCACCCATGGACCATCGCGGGACTGCATTCCTCGCAAGCCAGCCATGCCGGACCCACGAAGCAAGTGGTAGAGCACCGTCTCCGCTTGGTCATCCTCGTGATGCCCCGTCGCGATGCGATCCGTACCCAGTTTAAGCAGCACGTCCTTTCGCGCGTCTCGGGCGCGTTCCGCGAGATTGGGTCCGGGCTCGATTTCCAGGTGCACCCCCACAAATGGAATGTCGAGGGCTTGTGCAACCGCCCTCACCCCCTCCACCTCAGCCGCTGACTCGTCGCGGAGCCCATGGTCTGCACTCAGTACCCTTAACTTTCCACCGTGAGCGCTCTGAGTGCGATGGAGAAGGTGGAGGAGCACCAAGCTGTCCACACCACCCGATACCGCAACCGCCACGGTGTCACCGGGCGACCACAGAACACATCGTCGAATGCACTCCAGCACCCGTGGTTGTAAGGTTCTTGCTTGGCCGCTCATTTGGGCACCTGGAGTCCTTTGGGCAACTGGTCGTCGGGGTGCGACCGCACTCGGTACCGATGCCCGCACCCCTGACAAACATACAGAATTACCACGCCAGACCGACCCTCGATATTGAACTCAGTCGGTTCCAATAGTCCCCCGCACCCTGCAGCCCGATCGCCCGGGACATTGTCCACATGTTTCCCATGCAGGCAGTGTGGGCAGTGATCGCACCTGCGCCCCGCCCCGTGTCA
>CAWVVG010000488.1:0-2849 GCA_963932775.1 uncultured bacterium | reverse complement strand
GTGCCCTATCCGGCCCTAGGTCGGTGTGCCTCCATACCGTGAGGCGAACACCGCTGCTTGTCGCTCGATATCGGCGAGCCTGTCTTCCGCGTCGCAGAGGGCCACCTGCCACCACTGGTGCGCCTCGTCATACTTGGACATCTTCATATCAAACACATTGTCGAGGTTGGCATGCACATCTTCACCGGCCCCAGTCCAGCCCTCGATGGCCCCTCGAACTTCGACATACCGCTGAAGACTCAAGGGAGCCATGCTCGCGGACGGGAGAGGACTCGACGGTTCGTCTTCGTCCGGTTCAAAGAAAGAACGCATAGGCTCAAACCCTGACTCTTGAGTAATCGGCTCCATAAGCGGTGGGGGCCGGACCTTGGAAGCCTCAGCTAGCCGAGCCTCTCGACTGCGCAGCAGCACCGAAAATGCCACCAGCCACACAACGGCGAGCATCGTTCCACCGACGATGCCCACAACGAGGTAAATCCACCAAGCCACACATCCCTCCGGGTTCAGCGTGCCTGATACCAGCAGGCGGGTCAAGGAAGCGATAAAGAATGTCCATGCACCAAACAACCTTTGAAATTCAAACCAACGGTCGCGGGATGGAGATGATCACGGGCCGAGTCGCATACGCAGTGGCGGAATCCCAGATTCAAGCGGGCATTGTCAATGTCTTCATTCATCACACATCCGCTTCGCTAATTATTCAGGAGAATGCGGACCCCGATGTCCGGACGGACCTCGACGCATTCTTCGCGCGTCTGGTGCCAGATGGGGACCCCCTCTTTCGGCACACCGACGAAGGGCCAGACGATATGTCGGCACACATTCGCTCTGTACTGACCGCAACGAGCCTAAACATCCCCGTGATCAACGGACGACTCGGACTGGGCACCTGGCAGGGCGTATACCTATGGGAGCACAGACTGGCACCTCATATGCGTCGGGTAACGGTGACGATCCTGGGTTGAATTCCAGGGTCCGAGCGACCTGTACCAAGCCAGCTTGAGTTGCCCAAGTAAAGCGGGGCTGTACTGCGCCCCAACCCCTGCAAGGACACACAGCAGCCCCACTTCACTCAGGCTGCGAGACGAATCTCGCGAACAGCCACGCCCTGCTGGGCCAGGGGCTGCATAAAATCAGTGCGGAGGTCAGACCAATTTGTGGCGGTCATGTTTCCAAGGTGGATCCGATATACGAAGGTGCTCGCGGTTGCAGCTTCGTCGCCCCAGGGGGACATGAGAACTTCGTCCACCCGGACCAGCGGCTCAACCCGATAGTCGGTGAGCTCCAGGTGATTGGCCAAGCGAGACACCGCTCGATTGGCGGCCTGCACCACATCAGCATCAGGCGTAAACTCGATCTCGATAAGAACGGTAGTCATGGCGTTTCCTCGGTAAGTATGAGCAGGTCCGGGATCCGCCGCCAACTTCGTCGCTTAAGGTTGACTCGTCAAGATATCGTTCTCAAAAAGACAACTTCGTCACTCTGCTGTCACAGCAGTCGTCACTGGAAATCACCGGTTAAAACCTCAGTAAATCTACCAAACCCCCTTCACAGTTACACTTTCCACATTGGCTGGGCTACTATGTAGGTAGAGGCCAAAGGAGACCAACGTGACCATCAGCTTGACTGGCGTAGACACCACGAGCAACAGCCATGTCCGGATATCCGGGGCAGCGTCGATGGGGTTTTCCGAACAATCCGACGGACCGCAGACCCCGGCGGGCATCCAAGAACCCGCTGCCGTGGTTTCAAAATCACTCGAGCGACTCAACACTGGCACTGCCGAGAGCAAAACGAACGGTGCAGACCTGAGGACCGACCAAGGCAATGGTACGACGGCCCCCGAAGTCACATTTCATAAAGGTCTGAACGAATTGCTTGACGAAGGACCCAGTGCCTTCGCAGTGCGGGTGCAGACCGAAATCACGACGAGTGCAGAGATCGCAGTCTTGGCACAGGCGCAACAGCTGCCCGGCGGCCCCATGCCGTACTCGGGTGAGGCCTAACGCTCAGCCTGACTCTTCCGAGCCAGCCAGCGCCCAGTCTCCTCCGAAGTAGGCGCAGTAAGCAGCCGCGTCGACGGAATTCATGTCGTAGATGTGGTAGTTCAAGCCCGAGTCGAGGGTGCAGGCGCCCAACTCATCGCCCGGGCATTCTCCAGACACGCCTTCATACTCGTCGCACACCTCAGTGGACTCATCAGAAGACCAGTCAGAAGTAAAGGATAGGCACACTTCGTCGTCGACCACGCAAGACTCCGGCGCACGGGCGACCGACTCTGTGTTTTTCGACTCCACGGAATCCTTGCACCCGAGAGTAAACAGCAAGAACCAGTGCGTATTTGACATGTGAAACCTCCGTTCACACTGTAACTCGGGCTCACCGAACGGATAACCCCCAGTTCATGAGCACCCGCCACGACATCGAAGCGGCCTCCGAGCGGCTTCGGGGCTGGGTACGCCGGACCCCTGTAGAAGAAGCACCCACCTTGGGCCCCAATGTGTGGCTCAAATGCGAGAACCTACAGGTCACGGGCTCCTTCAAGGTTCGGGGGGCCACCAATGCCATACTGACCCTGCCCGATGAGACCCGCTCGAGAGGCGTGGTAACCGCGAGCAGCGGAAACCATGGTCTCGGAGTGGCCCGCGCAGCCTCAAAAATCGGTGTTCCAGCCACGGTATTCGTGCCCAATGACGGCTACGACGAGACGACGGAAGCCATTTCACGGATGAACGTCCCCATCGAACGGGTCGGAGACGACTGCGTCCATACCGAACAATATGCTCGCTTGATTGCCGCCAAGAGCGATCGCACATACCTGCCGGCCTACAATGACCCCGCCATCATCG
>CAWVVG010000487.1:0-2850 GCA_963932775.1 uncultured bacterium | reverse complement strand
GACGCGGACGCCCAAAGCACGGCGGTCTACACTTCCTCGGACTACACGGTGTATGCCCTCGGAACCGTGGACATGGAGACCGGTGCTGTGACCGATGAGATCACCACCCTTCCTGGTGGCGGTTCACTGGTCAAGACCATGGGTGATGGCCGGGTCTACAACCTGAATCAATTGGGCGTGGATGTGTTGCGCGTGTACGACGCAGGAAGCTGGACCGAGCCCGTATGGGAGATATCACTGGGCGATGGCACGGCCAACCCCCACGACACCCTCCTCTGTGGCGATGAGCTCTACGTCAGCCTGTACGGTGGCACCACAATCAACATATACAACCCGGAAACCGGTGCACTCACAGGGGCAGTTAGCCTGGCCGACTACGCCGATGACGATGGAATCGCTGAAGTGGCTGCATTGTTCTGCAAGGGCGACACCGTCTACGCCGTCGCCCAGTTGATGTACGAATGGATGAGCACAAGCGGGTCAATCCTCGCCATCGACACCGAGACCCATGAGGTCATCAGTGCCAGTGCAGTGAGCCCCAACCCCCGGGCATTTGCCCACCCCAGCGACGACAACAAGCTGCTCCTACTGACCGGACACTATGCATCTGGTGACGGATCCATCACCGAATACGACCTGACCACCGGTGAAGAATCCGCAGCCTTCATTCTCGACGCCGACCTCGGCATCACATTCGAGACCGTCGCCGCGGGCGAGACCCATGCCCTGGTATTGGGAAGCACCTTTGACTACTCCGCTACCAAGGTCTTCTGTCTGGACCTGAGCGACTGGACACACACTGAAGTCTGGAGCAGCACCGGCTACACCTCTGTCATGGCTGGAGACGACCAAGGAATGGCTTGGATGAGCTTCCCTGCCGACTATGAGGCCGAGACCTTCAGCGTGGGCCTCCAGCGGTTTGATATCGATGCATGCGAGATGAGCGGCGAGTTGATGGAAACCAATCTTCAACCGTACAGCATCAGCTTCTACTAGGCATCCATATGCTTGCGCAATTTTCAATCCAAACCCCTCTGCTCCTGGCCTTATTGGCCGGGTGTGGAGAGGTGCCTGAGGTCTCGTGGATCTGCGCTGATATGTGCGACCATGCCACGGACCTGTATGGCACATGCCTCGACGATTGGGGCTTGGATTGGACCGCCGCAGGCCATGAGGACGCAGACGCTCACCTCGAGTCGTGCGAGGTGTGGTCCTGGGAACAGTCTCTGCTTCACGGAACCAAGAAAGTGAATGCAGTCTGCACTGAGCGGGCCTCCATATTTCATCACGGCGATTGCTCGGATTACTCCGATATCGACTGGAATGAGGAGCTGTGATGCTGTTCGCACTGCTCGCCGCCTGCACCACACAGCAGCCGACCATGGCGGAAGGCGAGCTGGTGTTTGTGCGAGATGCCGTGATCCTGCCCGGTGTTATCGACGGCGGCCAGATCATCGGTGACAATCGCAGCATCCTGGTTCACAAGTGGGCGCCTGGCGAGAAGATCACCCTGGGCGGTCACACTGGAACCGCCCCCGCCCGGCCGGAGTGTCGGCCCCTCTTTCATGTGCCTCTGTCCGACGTGTCCCGCCTGGCTGCATCGGGAGGGGTAGCACCCAACTCTGCTGTGGCCTTCTCTCCGAGCGGAGATCGCCTCGCCATCGGTAGCTTCCAAGGAGACCTGGTGGTCGTCGATGGATGGACTGGACAAGAACTCGCCCGGACCATTCTTCCTGAAGCCATCACCAAGCGACTGGCATGGTCTTCCGATGGACTGACTCTGTACGCCGGTGAGCAATCCCCGGATGCGGTGCTGCACGCCCTGGACCCGCAGACTTTGAAGTCCAAGTGGGCCTTTCGTGCCGCAGACTTCGTCCACTCCTCTCCCCTCCCCGAAGGCGAAGACCGCTACGCTATCTTTGATCTTCCAGGGATCTACACCATGAAGGTACTGGAAAATGGGGACCTCTTTGTGGTGGCGGTTCACGGTTGGAACGACTCCGACGGTACCCGCAACAATGCGAGCCAAGTGTTTCGCTTGAATGGCCTCGGTGAGGTCATCGATCGATGGCCCGACAAGGCGGTCAGCGCCACCTTCTTGCACACTCGGGTACACGAGGGAGAAGGCTCAGGCAGCGTACTGATCAACTTAAACCGATCAGCGAGCGGACCGGCGCCGGAAGGACTCCCCTTCGGCGGGCTTGCCATCCTCGATCTGGCCACACTCAGCCTTCAGTCCACCGCAAGCATCGAACCCCTCGCCCCATGGTTCAAAGCCGCGAACCTGTGGCAGGCCATGGACTACCAAGCCTCCAAGGGCCTGTTCGTTGGCATGGGTGACGGTCGGGTCATGCTCAAAGAGCCGGCTCCCCCCCACGCTACCCGGATCGATCTGAGCACAGGCATCCCAATAATGGCCGGAAAGGTGCCCATCGCCGCCTCGGTGGGGTTTGGACTTTTCGCAGCGGACACACTGATGTACACCACATCCGACACCAACATCCCTTGGGGTGCAGCAGTCGGAGAGCTGCGGCCACCGACCCACCACCCTGGCGCCAACGGACTGTGGGTTGCAGACTTGGCCGGCAAGCCTCTGTGGAGCTGGCAGGGAGACCTCCGCATTCAGGGGCTCAGCATTTCACCGTCCAATACCCTTGGAGTCATCGGCGGCGGTCACCGGTCGGGTGGGGACGCACCGCCACTGTATGGTGCGATGGTGTTCGACCTGAGTACCCCCAATGATGGCCGATCCGGCTCAGAGCGTCGGGTTTCCACCTGCGTGACCTCCAATCCGGTGTACTTTTCTCACCAGGTACTCGACGATGGGCGAATCGCGGTAATTCAGTTCCC
>CAWVVG010000486.1:0-2861 GCA_963932775.1 uncultured bacterium | reverse complement strand
CCATGGCTTTACCGGTTTGGTGGAAGCGAATCGCATGAACATGTGGTTACAATGATGTGGACCACATCCTACACGGTCTAATCGCTGTGTGGGGTTTCGAACTGTTGGGTATTCAATGCTTTCCATCTTTCTCTGGCTTTTATCCTGCAAAGGATGTGGCTCCTGTTGGTATATGCCGGCGCTCCCTGGAGCTGCTGTCGATGAGCCCCCTCCGTTTGACACCGCGGTCGACGAGCCCGATGAGGAGGTGGACACAGGAGACGAACTGCCCCCTGCGACCATTTGCGCCAATATGGAACAAGAGCCCAACGGCGAGGTCGATGAGGCCCAAGAGCTGCCCCTCGAACAATGGATGTGTGGGTACTTCGGAGAGCTTGGCGACAATGATTTGTTTGCCTTTGATATTG
The DNA here is from genome assembly GCA_963932775.1 of uncultured bacterium. Classification (GTDB taxonomy): domain Bacteria; phylum Myxococcota_A; class UBA796; order UBA796; family UBA796; genus UBA796. The sequence goes on along the minus strand of CAWVVG010000486.1, from coordinate 2,454 downwards.
AGGAAGCCTCGTGGCTGCGGGTCTGGATTCGGGCGCAAGAGCTCGGGTCATTGGCCAACCCCCGCGCATTTCTGTACGACGAAGACCGAGAGTTTGATGCGAGCTTTGAAGATTCTTTCTTGAGCGCCGACATCGACCGAACCTTCAAGCTCGATGAAGGGCGGGAGCTGTTCCTGGGCATCCTTGAACAAGAGGTAGGCAGCGTACAGTTTGGCGAGGAATACGAGTGGCGACTGCGCGTGAGCGTTGTGAAAGCGCCGGTCACCTGGACGAGCGAAGAAGTCGAAGAAAACGACAGTCGGGCCGAGGCGAACCCTGTGGTTGATGGCGATCGAGTCTTTGGGCGAATCGAGCACGGCCTGCGCTATGACTGGTTTGAATTGGAAGTCACCGAGGATCGCGAAGATGTTTCGATTGAGACGGATTCTTGGAGCCACGGGTCCCCGTTGAACCCAGAGATCATGGTCGAAGGCCCAGACGGTACAGAGATCGGCAGTGCCTTTACCCATGACTCAGCGAGCAATTTTGATGCGAAGGTTGCATTCACTACTACCGAGCCGGGCATCTACAAGATCCGAGTGGGGTCATGCTGTGCTGGCGATGGTGCGCGACCCGGGGGCCTGCCGAACTGGTATGTGCTCGACGTGTCTTCTGTACCTGTAGTTGTCGAGACTGAAGACACCGGCGACGGCCTGTAAACGAATGAATGCACTTGCTGTGCCGTCCAGATTTTTTGTAAGGAGTAATTATGATCCGTTCCCTATTCCCGATGCTGCTCATTGTGGCCGCCTGTTCCTCTAAGGATGGAGATACGAATGAAGGCAACGTCGATCCGATTCCTGAGGCGGATGCAGATGCAGATGCGGATGCGGATGCGGATGCGGATGCGGATGGTTCCCCAGAGCCATGCACTGCGACCGTAGAGGAACTGACCCCCGACGATGAGGACGATGGTTGGTTCTATCTGAACCGCCTGAAAGTGGACTTCGATCTACGCCCGGAGGCCTCCGCAGAATTCTCTCTGGTCGATGGTGACGGTGCGGCCGTGGACTTTGAACTCTCCTGGAACGAGGAGACATACGAGACCGCCCATATCGATGCCACCCTGGTTGGAAACACGACCTACATTCTGACCGCCACCTGTGCGAACGAGATGAGCGCCACCTTCACCACCAGCCCATACGGCGCACCCATTGAGGTGGAGCTTTCCTCCCTGATTGGGAACGTCTACGAGCTCGACCTACCCAATGCGGACTTCGTGGAGCCACCGGGCGTGGGAGCACTGCTGGGCAGCTACCTTTCTTCCGCGCTGCTGGCCAGTGTCACCGCTGTGAGCGAGGAGAGCCTGACCCTGCTGGTGGCTCAAGGGGTCTGGGACGACGATGGCGTGCCGACTCAGGACATGGGTACGGGCACCTATCCGTTCCCTCCAGCCGACTTTAGTGCGGCCCCGCTCTTCTCGGTGGACACGGACTTTATCAACATCACCTACCAGAGTGGTGAGGTGACCACGGACATTCCGCTGAACCAAATGCATCTGGAGGGAACCTTCTCCCCGGATGGGAACTCAATTGGCGGCGCATACATTGGTGGATTGGTGGATACGCGAAACCTCGGCCCCTTGCTCGGAATTGGGGCGGGTGACGATGTGGTGTGCGAGTACCTGGTGGTCTTTGGCTTGACCTGCGAAGACTGTGGTGATGGCGATGAATATTGCTTTTACATCGAGGGGCACTTTGATGATGCCGAGCGCGTAGAAGGTCTTGTGCTCGACCCAGACCCACTCGGAACAGGAGGCTGAAACTCTCGTGTTGGGCCCACTGATACAGGGCGCAGCCCTCGGCACCTTTCTTCTGTTGGGTGGGGCGGTGCCGCGAGACACTCAGCAGCGGGTTGTGACCAAAGATACGGCGATCAATGTACTGAACGGTGTGGTCTTATTTGCACTTCGTCTGACGGTGATTGCCTGGGTCTCGACCCACCTGGGGCTGGGATGGTTGGATGCTTCGGTCATCGACGACCCTAAGGTGCAGTTCCTTGTCGCCTTTGTGCTGCTGGACTTCTGTCGCTACTGGCTCCACCGGGCGCACCACAGGGTTTCATTTTTGTGGACCTTTCATAGGGTCCATCACATGACCGAACGACTCGACGCCACAGCGGGCTTGCGGATGCATTTGGTGGACTTTGTTCAGCTCGCTTTGCTGCCTTGGGTGTTGTTCTCTACGCTTCTCAATGTGTCTGCATGGGCCTCTTGGGTGCTGCCAGCAGCCTTGGCGGTCGGTGCCGTCTTTGATGCTTTTCAACATGCGAATCTACGATGGAACCCACGTCATCCGGTGGCTAGAGTCTGGGGCCTCATCCTGAACCATCCCCATTTTCATGCCTGGCACCACACCCGGGATGGAGATCAGTGCGACGGAAATTATGGGAATACGCTGGTCATATGGGACCGTT
>CAWVVG010000485.1:0-2865 GCA_963932775.1 uncultured bacterium | reverse complement strand
CGACCTCCTCGAGCGCACCGGTGTGATCGATATTGTTGGGGATGGCTTGGTCTTTAGTAGGCGAGATGCCGCCTTTCTCGCAGCCCATTCGGAGGAAGTCGGGTAGGCTCTTCGACGCCGCATCCCAACTTCCCCTCTTTGTGGAGGGCTCTCAGTCGCCCAAGCGGTTCCGAGAACGAAGACATGGTGAAAGCCTACCAGAAACGCCGATGAGCTAGACTCGCCCCATGGCGAAGCTCGCTGCCCACCACCGAACACGTCGAGCCGAATCCAAATCCGACGGGTGGACGTACGGTCCCTCCACCCGTGCCATTTTATGTCCCGGTTTTCGCGAACCGGGGTTTTCTGTTTGGTGGAATTGATACAAACCCGGTTCAGTGCTTCATCTGGCCCATCAACATCGGCCCCTTCTTCATCTCGGAGTTCCCCAATTCACCGAGATGGACCCGCTGGGAAGCGCCCCAACGAACCCGCCGAATGGTCCAAGTATTGTCATGACGCCGATCTGCGGCTGGAGGACCACGCTCTGGTCCTGCCCAAGTGGAATATCCCAGCCGATGCCTCCACCGAAGCCAAGGGCGAAAGCCATGATCATGGCCTCTCCGTGGAGATACAGGCGCGTAGCTTCGTCGTACACCCTGAGCGTAGAAGTCAACGCATAATATCCAACGCCGACCTTGAATCCCACGCTCTCGCCGGTGAAGTCGAGGTGCATACCGATCCCCAAGCAGGACGGGTCAAGCCCCGCGCAGGAGCCGACCCGGGTTGCCGGGTAGGAGGATGATGTGGTGTAGCGTCTTGCACCTTTGCGTCGGGACCGGGCTCGGAAAATCGAGGCTCCATCAGGGGTTGGGGATGGAACATGGGAGACACCACCGGATTCTTTAAAATCCGCGAGTTCTCCTGGTGTTGGGTGTGCATCTCCGGTCAGTTGAGAGAGCACCCAGGGAGGGACGCCCTTTTGGAGGGCTTGAACAGCGGTTTCCCTCTTCATTGTCCAAATCGAGGGTCCAGGGTTTGCTGGTCCATGCAGGGACGGAGACGCAACGCCTGGTGTGCGCCAGACCAATGCCCAGGGGTCGATTTGGTAGCACCATTGGTCGCCCACAGAGTCCGTGAAAGTGACTCGCTCGCTCTCCGAATCGATGGCGACTATCGAAGGCAGTGGCGCATCTGCAGGAGCACCCGTTGCCAGATTGCTGCTGATCAGGATGACAAAAAAGAAGAGGAAGCGAAGCATCAGAGTCCTTTTAATGGCGGAAAATAAATGTGAGTACGGTCGCTTTCAGCCCGTCTTTGCCGGCCGCGAGGTTTTGAAACCAGTCCTGATATCAAGTCAGCGCAGAATGACCCCCAGAGTCTCATCCATGGCAGCAGCCGAGCCAACAGAGCGATGTTTTGTGGCCTCAAGGCATGATGTACTCACCCTCGATGTAGTAGTCACACTGGGTTGAGGTGCTCGCGTCCTCGGGTCCGACCTGCAGAGACTGTCCAGAGGTGAGCAACAAGGCGCCCTTTCCCAGTGGGAATGGACCCGGATTTCCGCCGTCGTAGCTGCCCCGGTCGTGGACCAGGAAGCTCTCACCATGAATCACTCGCTCTCCATCCACCCAGACGTGACAATGCGAAGGAGACTCCCGGGTTGAGAGTGCAATGGTGCGCACCAAGAAGGATTTCTCCGGATCCACAGTCATCACTGTGCGGTCCACGGAGCTGCCGAAGTAAGCTCGATACGGACTGCCGGACTCGATTAAGTAGCCCTGCAAGAAGTAGTATCCACAGCCGCTCGAGGCGGTGGTATGAATCGACAACCGGGCACCGGCTTCAACGGGCAAGCGTCCATTTCCCGAGGAAACCGATACACTCATGGTGCTGCTGAAAACGCTCCCGGCGAGCAACACTTCGTCGTCCTTCAGCAGCCGTGTTCCACCGTCCCAGTCTCCCGCAACGCTCGCGGAGCCGTTGGCGGTCGAGCTCACCGTTGTGATGATGAACTCCTGGCCTGAGGGAACGGTCAACAGATCGGTAGGCTCTGTGCAGGCAAGGCCATTGAAGCTCTTGTAGGGGACAGAACCTGTAGACACCGAGGGCAAGGTCAGTCCACCCGGCGTATGGGCCCAGCTGCTACTCACCCATCCCATCAGCAGAACCACTGCAATCCGCGATATGCCCATGGCCGAACCTCCACTCAGACATCGTACACCATCACTGAGGTAGCTCAGGCTGCGGGGGTGACCAGGCAGCCGGTCAGGGAGTGGTGCACCCACCACCCGGCCTTCCAAGCCAACCGGGACTCGAATGGTGCGAACGCTGTGAGCCTCTTCAGAGCCCGGAAGATTGTGTCTACGGGTGGGTGCTGTCCGCGGTTCGTTCAACGGTGGTCTGGGGCTGAAGCTTAAGTCTGCCAAGCGAGTGAACACCCGCTGTAAAACGCCGTTCATCTACCTCCGGACCCAGTGCCCGGTTCCGCAGTAATCGTGGGCTGAGCCAATTCCATAGGACGCTGAGACACCGCTGCAGTCGCAGATGTTGCCGTAGTCACCGCTATAGAAGTCATACGCGTAGGCAAAGTTAAAGTTGCTGCCTCCTCCGTGCGACGGCGGATACCATGCGCCTTGTGTTCCGGTCGCACAGTCGTATTCTTGGTGGGCACAGGTCTCACCGGTCAACGAGTCGCACACGTTTTGTGCCTGGCACGAATAGTCGCCAATCTCGCACGGGGTGCAGACCGTCAAGTCCCCGCTGATGCCTTCGACAGTAATGTTGAGCCCGTCTTCTCCGACGAGGCCGTCACAGTTCTTGTCTTCTCCGCAGGCCTCGTAGGCTCCAGGGTGGGTTTCGGGGTCGGCATCGTTGCAGTCGCCT
>CAWVVG010000484.1:0-2871 GCA_963932775.1 uncultured bacterium | reverse complement strand
GTAGATCCGGCTGACGGCTTTAAATTGCTCAATTCGTTGGCCATAACTGGCTCCTTTCGACTCTACGCGTCCAGTTCTTGAACGTCGACGAGGTGAATGACCTTGCGAACCATTCCACGAATGGCTGGCGTGTTGTCGAGAATGCGTTCTTGGTTCGGCCGCTTAAGACCCAGACCCGCCACATTAGCACGCTGGATATTAGTACAACCAATGAGGCTCTTTTTAAGGACGACTTTCAACTTCTTCATGCCGATTTCCTTTAGGCGTTGGCGGAGTCAGTTGGTTCGGTTCCCCAAACACTGGCTCCGACGGAATAGTCGCTCATGAATTCCTCGGCCTTACGACCAAGACGAGCGGCATACATTTCAGGAGACTCAAGAAGCCCGAGGGCATCCATCACTGCTTTAGAGACATTGTTTGCGTTGGTCGACCCAATGACTTTGGTAAGCACATTCTTGTACCCAGCAGCATCGAGAATTGCACCGACTTTGGCGCCAGCGATGACACCGGTACCAGGAGATGCAGGCCGCAGCACGATCTTGGAGGCACCAAAGCGGCCTGTCACAAAGTGTGGAACCGTGTTGTCTATGATCGGAACATCAACCATTCCCCGGCGAGCGCGCTCACCGGCCTTGCGAATGGCCTCAGGCACTTCTGCAGCTTTTCCGTAACCAATACCGACGCGACCGTTGCCGTCACCGACGACCACGAGAGCGGTGAAATTGAACCGACGACCACCCTTGACAACCTTCGAGACTCGATTGATGTCAATGGTCTTCTCGATCATTCCATCGTCTTTTTTCTCGTCCCGACGGCCTTTGCGTTTGTTATCCACGTTCAATCTCCTAGAATTTCAGGCCGGCTTCACGAGCCGCATTGGCAAGCGCTTGCACGCGGCCGTGGTACAGGAATCCATTGCGATCAAAAGCGACCGTATCAATCCCTGCAGCGATAGCTTTTTCGGCAATATCTTTGCCCACCTCGACCGCAGCATCACAGTTTCCCTTATGACCCTTGATTTCCAGGCCTCCGGACTGCGTTGAAGCCGCAACGATGGTGTTGCCAGCGTCATCGTCGATGAGCTGAGCGTAAATATGGTTAGCAGACCGGAACACTGAAAGACGAGGGCGCGCAGCTGTGCCACGGACTGTCTTCCGAATGTGCATTTTCCGGCGAAGGCGAGCCTTCGAGCGTGGATTTGTCTTACCCATGATAATCTCCTCCGCCGCTTAGGCGGACTTACCGGTCTTGAGGCGGACGTACTCACCCTGGTAACGAACACCCTTTCCCTTGTAGGCATCGGGTGGTCGGTAGCCACGGATTTCGGAGGCACATTGCCCCACCTTTTCTTTATCGATTCCACTCACGGTCACCAGAGTGTTCTTGTCTACAGCGATCGTCACCCCTTCAGGAAAGGGCAGCTCAATCGTATGGCTAAAGCCGAGGTTGAAGACCGCTTTGTTGCCTTGAGTCGAAGCCTTGTAACCAACACCATTGATTTCAAGCTTGCGCTCGAATCCCTGGGTCACGCCGGTCACCATGTTGTTCAACAGGGCGCGCATAAGGCCATGATTGGCCCGAAATGGCTTCGAGTCGTTCTCACGATTGACCTTCACCACTTCAGACTGAATATCGAACGAAATTCCCATAGCGATTTTCTGTTGCAACTGACCCTTAGGACCCTTCACAACGAGTAGATCACCATTCACAGAAACAGTCACACCACTTGGTACGACAATGATCTTATTTCCAATACGAGACATGTTTCACTCCTACCAGATGTAGCAGAGGACTTCGCCGCCGACACCCTTCGCACGAGCCTGCCGATCAGTCAGCACGCCCCCGGGAGTAGTCAGAATGGCGAGGCCTAGGCCATTGCGAACTTCAGGAATGTCTCCTTGACCCACGTAAACTCGCCGAGAAGGCTTGCTTATACGTTTGAGGCCACGGATGACACCTTTGAAATTGGCATCGTATTTTGGAAAGATCTTAATATCACCCTGGGGACCCGTCTCAACTTCGACATAGCCCTCGATGAAACCTTCGCTCTTGAGAATCTTTACGATCTCGAGCTTGATTTTTGATCGAGGGACCACGACGTTGCCATGTCGGGCCTGCATCCCATTACGGATGCGGGTCAATAGATCTGCAATTGGATCAGTCATGGGACTCACCTATCGGAGAATAAAACAGAAACAGGATTACCAAGAAGCCTTGGTGATACCTGGAAGCAGACCTTGTAGGGCCAGACTTCGAAAACAAATACGGCACATGTCAAAGTCGCGAAGGAAGGCCCGCGGACGCCCACAAAGTGGACAACGGTTCTTCTTACGTACTGCAAACTTTGGCTTGCGCTTGGATTTAGCGATCATGGACTTTTTGGCCACGTCGAACTCCCTTAGAGGTCAGCGAAGGGCATACCGAGTGCTTTAAGCAGCGCTCGCCCTTCCTCGTCAGTATTGGCAGAGGTCACAAACGTAATGTTCATGCCAGTGATTCGTTGGACTTTGTCATACTCAATCTCGGGGAACACGATTTGCTCCGTGATTCCCATCGAATAATTTCCCCGTCCGTCAAAGCCGTGCGGGTTCAACCCACGAAAGTCACGAATCCGCGGAATCGCAATCGCGACCAAGCGGTCCAAGAACTCCCACTTGTGGGCGCCTCGAAGTGTGACTTTCGCGCCGAGAGGCATTCCTTCGCGCAACTTAAAGTTGGCGATGGACTTCCGGGCTTTCGTGATGATTGGCTTCTGGCCAGAAATCAACCCGATCTCAGCCGCAGCTGAGTCCAGAATCTTCATGTTGGTGATGGCTTCCTTGAGACACGTGTTCAACACGATCTTCTCAAGTTTGGGGACCTCCATCACGT
>CAWVVG010000483.1:0-2881 GCA_963932775.1 uncultured bacterium | reverse complement strand
GCAGCACCTACTACCGAGATGCGGATGGTGACGGCCGAGGCACGAGCAGTGTCACCACCAGTTCATGCTCCCTGCCCAGTGGCTATGTCACCAACACCGATGACTGCGACGATGGTCGGTCCGACATCTACCTGGGTGCGACCGAGACCTGTGACGGTGTAGACAACGACTGCGATGGGTCCACGGACGAGGCGGGGTCGGCTGGGTCTACCGTGTTCTATGCAGACGCTGATGGCGATGGCTACGGTGACGCTGCGACCAGCGCCTCGGCGTGTTCGGCACCGTCTGGGTACGTCTCAGATGACACAGACTGTTGTGACATAGACGGTGGTGCTTACCCGGGCAGTCCCCTGTGGGGCACTGGACTGAATGCTTGCGGCGACTTCGACTATGACTGCGATGGAACGGAGACCAAGCAGTACACCGACACCGGCAGCTGCTCCCCTTATGGTGAGGAGTGTGATGTGGTTAGTGTTGGATGGTCCGGTCTCATTCCGGAGTGTGGGGATTCAGGCGATCTCATCGAGTACTGCGAGGCCGAGATCGAGTATATCGACCTTGGCGGCGAGTTTGGTGGCGGCGTTATCATACTGGAGTTCTGCGTTCCCGAAGTGAGTGGAGCCATGAGTCAAGCCTGCCGCTGAGTCTGTGTTTGCTTGTCCGGGGTCAGACTTGCGACCATGGAACCGAAAACCGGCTACGTCGGGGGCATGCAAAGTCTACTTCCATACCTGGTTTTCTCTTCTTTGATTGGTTGCCCTGGTTCTCCGGGTGATGGCGTGTCGAAGGGCGACACGTCCTCAGGCGGTGACGCCTTGGATACCGGTGGCGACACTGGGGTGGCAGGCTGCACCGAGAGCGGTGGGGGGACCATTCCCGACGATGCTGAATGGATTTCCTTCGATGGCGTCTCCCTAAGCGTGTTCTCTCTGGCCGAGGACGTTCTCGATGGAGAATGGGTGGGACAATACGGGACCTACGACTTGAACCGTGTGCCGATTCAAGGTGCCAATGGCTTCAAGCTGGCACGACCGGGGTCGGTGGTGGGCGTGTCTGTACGGTGGGCGAACCTGCCTTCTGTGGAGCAGCCTGTCGCCGTGCAGTTGTGGCCTGACTTTGGCTCTGATGGCTACATGTGGGACGCCGAAAACCCCATAGCGAGCCCCACCCGGTGCTTGGATGCGGCATCGGAAGGCGCGTGGGTGGAGTATGCGTTGGAGGTGCCCGTCCACGTGGCGCAGCCCGTCCATGTGTTCGCCGGCTACGAAGCTGCCGAGGCCGCTGATGTGCCCGAGATATTGTTGGAAGATGCTTGGTATGAGGGGGACCCGCCCTTTGCTGGCATTCGTTTTTTCGGTGTAGACGATGAGGTCTACCATCTGGGAATGGCATCCTCTTGGTACACCTGGCAGGTGCGGCTCGCGGTGGTCTATGGACCGGAGCTGGACCCAGCCGAGCTGCCCTTCCAAGTCGACGAAGCCCATGGTGGTGCCGGCCGGATGGCCTGGGGCGACTACGACAACGATGGCGACGACGACTTGATGACCAGCGGGCCATCTTTGTGGGAAAACCAGGGCGACGGCACCTTCACCGATGTCACATCGACGGCTGTGATCGGGGCTACTGGAACCGGTGGCGGTGTGTGGGGCGACTACGACAACGACGGGTGTCTCGACTATTTCGGCCAAGGCGGGTCCTATGCTGTGGGTGAGACATTGCTGCACAATAACTGCGATGGAACGCTCACCAATGTCATCGAGGAAGCCGGCATCAACGACATGCAGGACCAGCGGGACTGCGACGGAAACGGGGAGCCCGAGCACTCACCCACCGAGGGTGTGGCCTGGTTTGATCTCGATGGCGATGGCCTGCTCGACCTGTACATGGCCAACTATGAGTGTTCCTCGGACTTCGATTTCTTTCAAAACTACGATGACTTTCTGTGGCGCAACAATGGCGACGGAACCTTTAGCGACTGGACCGCCCTTGCGGGCTTGGACCAGACCAACCAAGCGGGCCGAGGCGTCACCACCGGTGACCCGGACATGGATGGCGACACCGATATATTCGTGAGCAACTACCGCCTCGACCGAAACTATTTCTACAGCAACCTGGGCGATGGAACCGTTGACGACGTCTCCACGGAGAACGGGACCAAGGGTGTGTACGAGCTGGGTGCGTACGGTCACACCATCGGATCGGTCTTTGGCGACATCGACAATGATGGAGACATGGACATGGTTCACGCGAACCTGGCCCACCCCTTCTACATTCACTTCTCCGACAAGAGCATGGTGCTGATCAACGACGGGACGGGGGTCTATGAAAACCAGGCCGAAGAACGTGGGATTTACTACCGGGAGACCCACTCCAACCCGAGTCTGTTCGATGCGGACAACGATGGAGACTTGGACCTGTTCATCACCAGCATCTACGGAGGCCGTGACAGCGACTTCTACGAGAACGATGGTGCCGGATACTTCACCCTGCGCAATCATGAGTCGGGTCTGGTGACTGAGAATGGCTGGGGCTCGTCGGTTGCGGACTTCGATAACGATGGGGATGTAGACCTGATCACGAAGTCGTTGTTCCGCAATGAATGGGCCAATGACAACCACTGGCTTCAGGTCCGTCTGGTGGGCGGGGCACCCGATGCCGGGTTGTCGAATCGCAGCGCCATCGGTGCGACGGTGTCGCTGAGTTCCGCCTCCTTAAGTCAGCTTCGGCAGGTGTCGGGGGGATCGGGTACGAGCGTTCAAGACAGCCTTGTGCAGCACTTTGGCTTGGGCCTTGACGAGACGGTCCACACGCTCTCTGTACTGTTCCCGGGTGGCGGAACCGTGGAACTGGTAGACATCATAGCAGATCAGTTGCTCTGGGT
>CAWVVG010000482.1:0-2898 GCA_963932775.1 uncultured bacterium | reverse complement strand
GCATCCGCGTCGGCATCCGCATCCGCGTCGGCATCCGCGTCGGCATCCGCATCCGCGTCGGCATCCGCGTCGGCATCCGCGTCCGCTTCACCGGTGTCATCCGCTTCACCGGTGTCATCCGCTTCACCGGTGTCATCGGCCTCGTCACAGTCCTCATCGATCTCGCCGTCACAGTCATTGTCCAACTCGTCGTCGCAGACCTCGTCGGCATCGGGGTTGTTGGCAGCACTGGTGTCGTCACAGTCCCACAGACCTTCTGTTGCGGCCATGGTTCCATCTGGCTGGGCTTCACAGTCCCCATCTACGGCGCCAAAAGGATCGGCATAGCCATCACCATCGGCATCGGCATACCAGGTGCAGTCTGCATCTTTCTGGGCCAGCTCAACGTTAAGGTCTGAGCTTTCGCTGCAGCCAAGGACAAGGAGGGCAATCAAAATTGAGTTCCGCATGGAAGTCTCCGTCATTGTTGGCGCACACCATAACCACTCAGCCGGGCGTTCACATCAATGTTGGTGCTTTGTACTTCACGCTTGTGAATGTTGGCGTCCGCCGCGACCCAGAATTGATGCAATCCGGTCGAGGATTCCGTTCACAAACGCACGGCTCTCTTTCTCCCCGTAGCGCTTGGCAAGTTCAACGGCCTCGTTGATGGTGACGCTTGCGGGTATCTCTTTCATCAACAACATTTCACCAGTCGCCATGCGGAGAATACTGCGATCAACCACAGGCATTCGCGTCAATCGCCAATTCTTGGAAGCCTGCTCAATGTACCCATCGATTTCTTCTCGACGACCATCGATTCCTTTCGCGATCGCGAGTGAAAAGTGCTGCTCGTCCGCCTCCGCGGGCTTTTCTTCCGATGATTGCTCTAGCAACCCCAAAAATAGGCCGTCCAGGGCTGACTGTACTGAACAAGCCGACACATCGGCCTGGTACAGCGCCTTCAAAACAAACTCGCGTGCTCGTCTACGTGCCACGGTTCAGCCAATCGCCTTGAGAACGCCGACCATCTCGATGGCGGACAAAGCGGCTTCTGCGCCCTTGTTCCCCATCTTGGTACCGGCGCGCTCTATCGCTTGTTCAATGGTATTTACCGTAAGAACTCCAAAGGAAATCGGTACGCCCGTATCCAAGGACACCGCACCCATACCCTTCGAGACCTCACCAGAGACATACTCAAAGTGAGGGGTGCCACCACGAATCACGCAGCCAAGTGCAATGATCGCATCGAACTTACCGGACCGAGCCAGCTTCTGGCATGCGAGCGGTATCTCGACGGCACCCGGCACCCACACCACAGTGGCGGCGTCGGTATCGGCGCCATGCCGATTCAGCGTGTCCAAGGCCCCATCCAGCAGTCGAGCCGTAATGAAGTCATTGAACCGAGCAACCACCAACGCGTACCGACCACCTTGGTCGACGAGATTGGCTTCAATGATCGTTGGCATGGTCATCCTCAGGAGGCCCCGACATCGGGTAGAATGTGTCCTAAATGGAGGCGGCGAGCGCGGAGATAGGAGGCGTTGTCATCATCGACGGGCACAGAGATGGGCACGCGCTCAACGACTTCGATTCCGTACCCTTCCAGGCCCACAATCTTCTGGGGGTTGTTCGTCATCAGTCTCATTTCTTTCACACCCAGATCAATGAGGATCTGCGCGCCGACACCAAGGTTTCGATTGCCCCCGCCCTTCGACGCCGCGGCCACTTCGTCGGCTTCTTCTTTGGGCGGCTCCACAACCGACTTGATTCGCGCGAGCAGACTGGAGGTCTCCTCGCCGCCGATGTGCATGTAGAGCAATACGCCACGGTCGGCTTCCGAGATGGCCCTCAGGGCGCCGTCGAGCTGACCTCTTGTGTCACAGCTCATGGCTCCAAAGACATCACCGGCAGGATTGTAGGCCTGAACCCGCGTCAGCACAGGTTCACCATCGGCAATATCGCCACGAAACAAGGCCAGGTGCATGCCAGTGCCCGTGATCTCCCGGTACACCCGACATCGATACTCTCCCAGACCCGGAATCCGTACCGACTCATCGACCTCGACATTTACCAGGGTTTCGTTCCGCAGTCGCCACCGAATGATATCGGCCACAGCCACAATCCGAATCTTGTGCTCAGCACCAAACTTTTCGAGGTCGGGAAGACGAGACATTGTGCCGTCTTCATTCATAATTTCGCAGATGACACCCGACGGGTCAAGACCGGCCAGTCGAGCCAAGTCCACCGACCCCTCGGTCTGCCCTGTGCGCACCAGCGTCCCGCCATTTCTTGCGCGAAGTGGAAACACATGGCCAGGGATCACGATGTCGCCATGTCCCTTGGTCGGGTCGATGGCAACCTGGATAGTGTGTGCACGATCTGCAGCAGAGATGCCCGTCGTAACGCCCTCACGGGCCTCGATGGATACGGTGAAGGCCGTCTCATATGGAGACTTGTTGTGGGCAGCCATCATCGGCAGACCCAGGTGCTCCACTCGCTCCTCCGTCATTGTGAGACAGATCAAGCCACGCCCATGGGTCGCCATGAAATTCACAGCTTGCGGTGTGACCGCCGAAGCCGCCATGGTCAGATCGCCTTCATTCTCACGATCTTCATCGTCTACAAGAATGACCATCCGACCTGCTCGAATATCCTCAATTGCCGCCTCGACCCTCTTGATTGGGTCGGGGTCCATCACGATAAAGCTCATCGTGTCCCCCTTCCGCCGAAGCCCAGGGCTTCCAAACGTGCCGCCGTAATACCCCCTGGCTGCGAGTTGTCCACCCCCAACATGCGTTCCAGGTACCGTGCGATGATATCCACTTCGAGGTTTACCCCCCCTCCAGGTGCGTGTCGGCACAAGGTTGTGTGCTCCGCGGTGAACGGAATGATGTTGACTCGAAACCGCGCGCCAGC
>CAWVVG010000481.1:0-2906 GCA_963932775.1 uncultured bacterium | reverse complement strand
GCAACCGAGGCAACCGAGGCAACCGAGGCAACCGAGGCAACCGAGGCAACCGAGGCAACCGAGGAATCTGAGGAATAAAGGGTCCGAGCTAAAATATACTTACCGCCCAAGGTATATTGTAGACACACATGAACGCAGACGTTGTACTCATCAATCCCAGCTATATTTACCCGCCATACGGTCCGGGGCTGCGGGAGGCGTTGTATGGCGACGCCTTGGTCATGGATCTGCCGAGCACGGAGTTTCTGTATCCACCCATCGGGCTGCTCTCGATATCGGGCTCCTTGAAGCGAGCCGGGTTCACTGTGTTCGGGATCGACTCCAACACCGAGACTGAGTCCCTGGAGGCGCTCGCACGACGCTGTGAGGGCGCAAAGGTCGTGGGCATCTCTCTGTTGGTGGCCAACCTCCGCAGTGTCTACCAGATGGTCCACTTTATGAAAGGACGCGGCTACGAAGTGGTCGTAGGCGGCGCCTACCCCTCCGTCGAGCCCGAGGTCGTGGCCAAGCTCGGACTCAAGTATGGCATCTCCGGTGAAGGTGAAGAATCCTTCGTGAAGCTCTGCAATGCATTGATTCACGGAGAAGGAAAGCCCGAAGACATCCCCGGCATCATCATCGCGGAGGAGGGCAAGGACGACGTCTACACCAAGGAGCCTGAGCTCTTGGAGAGCCTCAACGACTGGCTTCCTGACCGCAGCCTCATCCGGGCACCCAACTACAAACTTCCCTTCACCGGCCGTCTCGACTTGGCCCTGGCCAGCCGCGGATGTCCTTACAAGTGCACCTTCTGCTACTGCTCATCGGCCAGTCCAAACTCGATGTTCAACAAGAGCCGCTGGGTGGATGTGGAGGTCATCGTCCAAGACATCAAGCACACGCTTGAGACCTACAAGCCCGCCTACCTCGAGATGATCGACGAGACCTTCACGGTCAATCGAAAGTACGTGCTCAAGTTCTGCCAAGCCATCAAGAGAGAGGGCCTCAAATTCGAGTGGGGCGCCAAGACCCGAATCGACCTGATGGACGACGAATTGATGGCAGAGATGGCCAGTGCAGGCATGAAGAAAATCGGGTTCGGTCTGGAGAGTGGAGTCTATGACCACCGCCTCGCCATGAGAAAGGATTTCTCCAACGACACGGTCAAGGCAGTGTTTGACTCCGCCCGGCGGCACGGCGTGGAGTCCGCTTGCACCGTCATCCTCGGACATCCGGACGAGACCGAAGCCGACATGCAGGCCAGCGTGGATTTCGTGAAAGAGATCCGCGCCGACTACGTGGAGTTCCACATCATGGTGCTGGTACCCAAGACCCAGTTGTTCTACCAGGCGGTAGAAGAGGGCAAAGCGACCGAGGACATCTTCGACCGCTTTATGCGTGGGGAAATCACCTACCCCGAGTACACCCCCGGCAACCTCACACCCGAAGACATGCGCAGGATTCACTCCAGCGCCATCCGGCAGTTCTACTTCCGACCCAGCTACTTTGTTCAGGCGGCACGCCGGCTAAACGGGGTTGCTGATCTGGTTCAGTACTCGAAGACCGCCTTGAGCCTGCTCAAGATGAGCGACCACGACCCTGTCTGGAAGCGAGGTCGATCACGGATTTAGGGTCCTCTGAGGCACCATTAATACCGCGAACCAACTCCTTGGCCACACCGTCCCACATCTTGTGTCGGGCCGTGAGTGCGGCCGCCGCAGACACCGTGGCTTCTTGCCATTTCTCCTCGTCGTTGCCACACAAGTGCATCAGCAGCTCGGCCGCCATCGGACCGTGAGAGCCATTGTCCAGCTCGATATGGCGGTCCAAGTACAACAGAAAAAGCCCACTGCCTGCGCTGGCTGGTCGGGCGCTTAGATCCCCTCGGCTCCGGTAGAGCAAAGCGGCCTGGGTCCGACGTTTGATTCGGCGGGCCAATTTGTAGGCTGGAGCATTGCCGCCCTGGGCCACCACATCCCGGTCCAAAATTTCCCGGAACATTCCCGGGATGATGGCCTCTCGACCAAAAAGAAAGCTCGCCGCCACCTCGTGGGTGCTCATGGCTGTGGTGGCCATGGTGTGGCGCACAAAGTCGGTGGTGCCTTTAGAAACATCAAGGCCACTGAGGGCCTGGTCCAAGTGTGTGCCAGACCGAAGCTCGCCCAACAGTTGCTCAATGGGTGCCCGGTCCGCACCCAGTTCTTCCATGGCCCTGAGGTAGAGCTCGAAATGGCTCATGTACAGCCCGGTCCGCACCTCGTCCGACTCCTCTGCAAGATTAATCTCGTTGATCAAGCGCGCCGACACCGGGTCTTCTGGCGGCATCCAAGGAAGGTCCACACAGGTCAGGCGATGCTGGAGCGTCTTGAGCAGACTCATAAAATCCCACACAGCGAAGATGTGGGAACGCATGAATGTTCGAAGCGTAGAGAGATCTCCTACCTGCGAATACACCCAATGCAGCACCAACGCATCCCGCATGGGCTTGATGTCGGACTCGAGTCGTTCGTAGCGATTCCGCAGAGCGGATGGATGGCGCGAGATCTTCATACAAGCCCAGTAACTTAGACCACTTCGACCTGACTCTCTAAATCTTCGGCCTCCACTTGACCCGGGCCAGAGTTTCCCTCTGGGTAGCAGTCTAGGAGCTTGAGCTTGGCTGCACCGCGAAGGGCGATCCCACTTCCGGTGACCCAGGCCCGGTTGTGACGGATGGTGCATCCGCTCAGATGAAGATGCCCACCCTCCACCGCAATGCCGCCACCACAGCGGGCCCGGTTGGACACCACTGAGCAACCATCCAGCCATGCCTCTGTACCCGGACCCATGAAGATCCCACCACCTGCCATGGCGAGCCCACCCTCAATGTGCAGCCCCGAGCCCCGAAGTTCACCAGCCAGTAGGGACAAGACACCTCCGTTTAAGCC
>CAWVVG010000480.1:0-2917 GCA_963932775.1 uncultured bacterium | reverse complement strand
ACCACACGACATGGTGGCTGATTCAGGTTCAGGGCACTCATTTGTCACGCAAGCGGTAGTTGACTCACTTGGTCTACAGACGCATCCCTTGCTCAAGCGGGTGACATGGGCGGGCTTCGTTGGCGGCGCCGTCCATTACTCCAACCAGGGCGTTACGATCACCGTTCGGTACTCGCCGGACATCACAATCCAACACACATTCATCGTGGCACCTACCGCGCCAGTGCCCATCATCTTGGGGCGGGACGAGATGTCCCGAGGCTCGGAGTGTCACATGCTGATAGATCCAGACGCCACCACACCACGTCTATTCCTGTCAAAATTCAACCGATGGATTGATGGCACCCCAACCCCGTCCAACCACCTCTTTCACAACCACACATTCATCACGCTAGATGCACCGGTGATGGCACCACCCGGGGTGCACCTCCTACTGGTGGAGGCATCCACACATCTCAACGGGTCGTTCACCATCGACCGCTGTGAGCCACACGCCGGGATCGTGCTCGAGGCACAGGTCACCAAGCATCGCGACGACGGCCAGGTGGCCGTAGTCGTCACCAACAACACACACACACCCATACCGCTACCCGCCACCCCATGCTTGGCTCGGGTATTTCACACTGTCTGGGTTGACACCACAGCTGACACCCACACTCCAGCCACCACAGTCACCGCCACTGTCACCACCGACTCGAGCACCACCACAGCCGGCGGATCGAAACCTACCAAGCCACGCACCGTCGAGGAGCTGCTCAAAGACAAATACCAAACGGCCGACGAAGACGGGACCGACCCATTCTCAGATGCCACAGTACCGGAAGCCCAGCTCGACACCGAGTTCGCAAAACTTCTTCAACGCACCACCACCGACCACACTCTGTCAGCGACACATCGGCGACTCACACTTCGACTCCTCCGCACTCACCGTGCAGCATTCTCGACATCGGAGCAGAAGGTCGGGAAGATGAGTGGCCCTGGAGTGTCATTCACCATGCGAAACCAGCGCCCGATCTTCATCGCGCCATACCCCACAAGCCCGTTGAAGAGCCGCGAGATTCTCCGACAGGTCGAGCAGCTGGCACGGGATGACGTCATCGGCCCCACCCGAAGCCCTTACAACTTTCCTCTGGTACTGGTGGATAAGGGCGGCGGCAAAGCACCGCGTCTCGCCATCGACCTCCGCGCGTTTAACCAACACCTGGTGCCCGAATACTACCCACCGCCGATAGTTCGGGACCTTCTGGCAGCACTATCGACGAAGAAAGTGTTCACCGTGCTCGATTGCTCGTCGGCGTTCCAGCTGGTACCACTTGCCACCGACGATGATGTGATTCCGTCGTCCGAGCGCTTATGCTTCACCGACCCCAGCGGACGCCGATGGGCGTACAAGAGGTTGACGTTCGGAGTCGCCGACGCCACATGCACTTTTTCACGTCTACTCGGGGAGATCCTCAGAGGCGAAGCCAACGTGGACTCCTACGTCGACGACATTCTGGGAGGATACGAGACGGTCGATGATGCCATCGCATCGCTGGGACGGATTCTAGCACTCTGCGTCAAGCACGGACTCAAGCTGTCGGTCACCAAGTGCGTCCTCTTTGGAAAATCGGTCGACGTGCTGGGCCACACGGTCTCCCACGGCACGATCGCGATGGCGCACTCAAAGGTCGCGGCGGTCACCAACCTTCGCCCACCGCAATCCAAGGCGGAAGTACAGGTGGCACTCGGCATCCTGGCGTTCTCCCGCCGATTCTGCGAGGGGTTCAGCGACCTCGCCGCACCGATTTCAGACCTACTCCGGAAAGCGGCAGGGCCGTGGACCACCAACTCCTGGTCGCCAGAGTGCCAGACGGCATTCGACCAGATCAAGAGACGGCTGACAGCCGCACCCACACTCCAAGGGCCACGATTTGACCGAGGGTTTGTCATCTGGGCCGACGCCTCCGCGCGAGCCGCCGGAGCGTCACTGATGCAACTTGGCGACGACGGCAAGCACCATGCGATCGAGTATTACAGCAAGCTATTCTCCCCATCGGAGCTGAAGTACTCGGTCGCAGAGCGAGAAGCTCTGGCGATCGTGCTCGCCGCCAAGAGGTTCAGATACTACCTGTTGTTTGGCCCACGGTTCCGACTCGCAATCCGGTCCGACCACCAGGGGCTCCAGTTTCTGTACAAGCATGCCGACGAAAGGTCCCGGCTGTTCCGATGGGCGCAACTGTTGGCCGAACACCGGTTCGACATCTCGTACGTGCCGGGCACCAGTGAAGACCACGCGGTGCCCGACGCGTTGTCCCGCCTGGTGGAGGAGGCCGTGGCGGATGTCGCACTGTGGATTCACCTCACCCCGGCGTCGGCACAACGACCCCTCATTCATCGGACCCGCTGTGCGGGCCTATCACCCCCCGCGTATGACGCTGCGTGGGCCGGTGCGGACGTATTCATCGAGGACGTGCCAGGCATAGCCAACCTGTCACCCTTCGACGTCACCTCCCACACCGACGCCACACCCGTACTCACCACATCCTCACCACCACCACGTCGCTGCGGTGCCCGCGCCAGACGACCACCAGACACATTCAACACCACACCAACACAACCAACGAAGCGGGCGCCACGCGCTCTCAAACCACCGACCCCGATTATCTCCCCACTGCCACCCACCACATTTCGGATCACCCACCTCATTGCCCGGATGCAGGATGACCGGGGCCGACGGGGATGGCGGGTGCGGTGGGCGGGATATGAGGCGACCGACGACACAATCGAACCCGACCGACGAGTGAAGAGTGACATGACGACAGTGTCATACGACGAGCTTGTGCTGGCGTTTGAGGGATCACCAATCCCTCGGTCACTACCAGACATTTCGACGACATTCCCACGCTGGGTCGCTGCCAGCACCACTACGCCGACG
>CAWVVG010000479.1:0-2922 GCA_963932775.1 uncultured bacterium | reverse complement strand
GGAACGAAACCCGTTGGCCGTTCGGCAACGCTCGGCCGTGTATCGCAAGGCTCGGCCGAAGCCACGGCTCACGACCTTCAGCTCCGTGCACCCATTGGGAAGCGGTCGGGTCTCCACATGCCGCGCCTCTTTGCCTATCTGCATGGTGGCTTCGTGCTGGGCCAAGAGTGCCAGAACGTCCGCGGCGGTATGGGAAAGCACGGCGGCCACCACCACCACCTCACCCTCGACGCTGCGCTGCACATCCAATGCATGGGCCGAGCCAAGAACACCGGCAACCAAAATAAATATGGTCACCCCACAACCTCCAGCCTCAACTTACCCTTTTGACCGCGCCAAGCGAGGCCAAACCTCCATCCAGCAGTTCCCCAACAGCAGGAGACCTCCACCAAACAAAAGCCAACCATCCAACTGCATATTGCCAAAAGTCAGTGCGATTAAGGCAGCCCAGACCGGCTCCAAGGAGTACAAAATAGCTGCACGCACCGGGCTTAGGTACTTCTGGAAATTGGTGAGCAAGGAAAGCGCCACCAGGGTTCCGAGAAGTCCAGCGAGCAGTGCGGGTCGAATAAAGCCTGGCGTTTGCAACAACGTACCCAGGGCCGAGGCGGTGACATCCGGGCGCAGTGACCAGCCATAGGCCAACAGCACAACAGAACCGACCGCAACCAGCACAAAACTGACCCAAGCCACAGCCAAGGGCGGGCTTCGCCTGGTCACGCGGTCCGTGACAACAATGTGGCCAGCAAACAAGAGGGCACAGAACACGGTGAGCCACTCGGGCCAATCAAAGCTGAGCTGCGGAGGACCAGAAATATAGGCTGCCCCTACCGTGACCAAGGCCACGCCGAACCCCGCCACCCGGCCGGGCCACTTCCGTAGAATTATGGATGTCAGGAGGGCAGTAAATGCCACATAGAGCGAGGTCAGAAACGCGGATACTGCAGGACCCACCGACTCCAGGCCGAACATCTGGAGCAAGAATCCGCCCAGCAGTAATGCCGCCAAGAGCCCACCATCCCTCCAGACAGCCCACCTTGTCACTCCCTCGCGGGCACTCTTGAGCACAAAAGGCATGACCAATGCGGCCACCCCAAACCGAACGGTCATAAAGACGCCAACCACCAGCGGCATCGCGTCGCCGAGCTGTGCCGAGGCGGTCTCGATGGCTTCTTTCATCCATGAGAACGTCCAGCCCCAAATAATGGTGACGAATAGCAGAGCGAGTACCGCGCGGCGGTCAGAGTCCTGGGCCATTTTGGATTCCTCTCGCCGGTGGAATACACAACTTCCACCCAAACGCCAACAACCTTGCGATGATGGGACTGAGAAATCTGTGTCAGAACTACCTTCATTCAAAGTACGCATCGCGATCATGGCCTTTTCGAGCCTGATCACTGCAGGCGTGTGCGAGGGGATCATTCGACTCGCAGACGGCAACGCACGCCCAATGATCCGCCTGTTTGAGCAGGACGGCGAATTCGGTCAGGTCAAGCTTCAAGCCAACAGCAGCGCACGAATCGGCTCAGGGTCCGGAGAGCCTTGGGAGATCCACACGGACGAACAGGGGCGCCGACTGAACTCACAGAGTGTCTCGGACAGCTCTTGGATTGTGGTGGGTGACTCACAGGTCATGGGCAACGGAGTGAATGACTCCTTTCCCTTTCCCGCCTTGATGCAGCTCGAAGGCCAAGGCGTCCACAACCTCGGCGTGCCTGGGTACGGTGTGGGTGACGCCCTATGGGCTGCGACAGAACACCTCGACCAGCATGCGGCGAAGGGCGTGGTCGTCATCATCAATCAAATGAATGATTGGGACGAGGTCGAATCCCCGGTGGGCGAACGGTACAAGGTTCGCGGCGGTTGGTTGTTGGACTCCAAGGATGCAGCGACGGCCCGAGGCGTATTTCTCGAGAGTCCTCTTTCTCGCTCTCATCTGTGTTTTCTCTTGGGCCACCTTGCATTGAAGGACTGGAGTCCGCCCGTTCTGCAGCCTCCAGCCTGGATGAGCGATCCGGTCAGCATGCGCCCCAAAACCCTGCGCATCGCCCAAGCGATCACGGATTTTGTGGCAGCCCATCCAACAACACGGGTGCTTCCGGTCTACCTACCAGCGGACCTTTATGCGACCCAAGAGAGGTCCCTCGCATCGCCCCTATCCAGTCATGTCACCACCCTCGCCCAGCCTCCATGGGAAGACCAACGGCTCCGAGATCAGGTATTGGCTTCTCTGGCTGTGCTCGAGCCCGTCGATCTCAGCGATAGTTTGACGAAGGGCGAGCACTTCTTGACCGGTGACTACCATCTCTCAGAGTCGGGCCATGCGGTTGTCGCTGCTGCAATTACCGCCGCTGTGGATCGCAGCCCAGCGAACCCAGAATAGGAAGCGCCCTTTCCCAACACCGAGGGCAAGACCAAGACCCGACAAATGGCCCAGCAAGCCGTTGGTACTATTGTGGGATGCATACACACACAGCCTCCAGTCTGGCTACCTTTAGTGAGCAAGCAAGACCGCCCACCCACCGCAGCGGACCCCATGTTCTCACGAATCCTCAGTCTTGGCCTCGTTCTATCCGTCTGGTTTCCACCCAAAGCAGGTGCACAGGGCTTTGGGGATACCGGCGACATGAGGATCGACCACGGCGTGGATGAAGATGGCGACACCTGGCCCGACGAAGTGGACTGCGATGACAGCGATGCCAGCATGTACCCAGGTGCGCCGGACATCCCGTATGATGGCATAGACTCGGACTGCCAGCGGGACGACGACTACGACGCCGATGGCGACGGGTATGTGGCAGACGAGCACTTCGAGCTCTGCACCTGGCCCGACCCCCATCAAGAACTCGGCCGCCTCCAGCCTGGAGACTGCAACGACCGAAACTCATCGATTCACCCTGGGGCAAAGGACCGCTACGGAAA
>CAWVVG010000478.1:0-2942 GCA_963932775.1 uncultured bacterium | reverse complement strand
ACGTCCTGCCCTTGCTGGTCGAGTACGCGCTTCCCACCATGCTCGTGGGCCTGTTCATCGCCATCGTGTTGTCCGCCATCATGTCCACCGTGGACTCATTGCTCATCGTGGCGTCCTCGGCCGTAGTACGAGACTGGTACCAACAAGTAAAACACCCCGAGATCTCCGACGCCGATCTGGTTGGACTGTCGCGGAAGGTCACGGTTGGACTGGCGCTGATATCCCTTGCCATGGCCTTCACCGTGGCCACGCTTGTGCCCGGTCGGACCGTGTTTTGGTTCGTCATCTTCGGCTGGTCCGGTATCGCTGCGACCTTCTGCCCGACCATGATCCTCAGCCTCTTTTGGTCCAAATTCACGGCCCGCGGCGCAATGGTAGCGATGATTGTCGGCTTTATCGGCGTGCCCATCTTTAAGTTTGGCGCCCCGGCACTTCCTGAGATTGGCTGGGCGTTTACCGCCCTCTCTGAGCTGCCCCCGGCATTCCTCCTTAGCGGAATCGCAGGCGTGCTAGTAAGCCTCATGGACCCGGCAGGGCAAGCCGCACTCAACGACATTTCCGATGAACTAGACGAGGCTGCATCTTGACCCAAACCGACCAAAACCAAGAGTCACCCCCTGCTTCCACTCCAGCCGACGGCAAAGGCGAGCACCAAGTCCGCCTAGACAAAGGCGTGTTCTGGGTGTCGCTCACCGTCCTGGTGACAGCAACCACACTGCTCTTGATCAACCCCGAAGCGTCCCTCACCCACCTAAAGAAGGTGCACCTGTTCATGACCCACGACCTGGGCTGGCTGTTCCTGGGTTTTGTCTTTGTGGGCATACTCTGGCTTGGCTGGTTGGCAATGTCCAAGCACGGCGATGTGGTGTTGGGTGAGCAATACGATGGGCCAATCTTTTCGAACGTGTCGTGGCTCGGTATGCTCTTTTGTGCCGGAATCGGAAGCAATCTCTTGTATTTCGGCACCACCGAATGGACCGGATACTTTCTTAGCCCCCCCCCCATCTCCGGAGCCGCCCCCGGCAGCCCGGCCGCCGCCGACTGGGCGGGCGCATACAGCTTTTTTCATTGGGGCATCAGCGCGTGGGCCACCTACGCCATCGCCACCTTGCCCATCGCCTATGTTCTACACGTACGCCGAAGCCCAACCCTGCGGGTCAGCACCGCGTGCGACGGCGTATTGGGTGACTACGCCAAAGGACCCTTCGGCAAGGCCATCGACGTGCTGTTCATCTTCGGCCTAATCGGAGGCATTGGCACATCGCTCGGAATCGGCATCCCCATGATCTCAGCGGTCGCGAGCGACCTCTTTGGGGTCGAGCGTGGCATGGGCCTCGACATTGCAATTCTCGCTGGACTCACCGCGGTGTTCAGCTTCAGTGTGAGTGCAGGCTTGGACAAAGGAATCAAGCTGTTGAGTGACATCAATGTGGGTCTCGCCATCCTCCTCCTGGGGTTCATCTTCTTTGCCGGACCGACGTCATTCATCATCAATCAGGCCTTCGACAGCTTGGCCTTGATGTTCCAAAATTTCGTCGAGATGAGCCTTCGAACCGATGCAGGAAGCGATGTCTCATTCGCCCAAGACAACACCATCTTCTTCTGGGCATGGTGGTTGGCCTGGGCTCCATTCATGGGCCTGTTCGTGGCCAGAATATCCGGAGGCCGAACCATCCGACAAGTGATTGTGGGTGTGGTCGGTGGCGGCAGCATCGGCTGTTGGGCCGGGTTTTCCATTCTCGGTCATACCACCATGAATTTGGCTCAAACCGGTTCCCCTGCCATGACTGCAATCATCGACCAAGCCAAACAGGGTGGGTCCCTCGATGCACCTCAAATGGTGGTCACCCTCCTTCAGTCGATGCCCGCATCCACCATGCTCTCCGCGGTGTTCTTCGTTCTCGCCTTTATCTTCGTCGCGACGTCACTGGACTCCGCCGCATTCACCCTGGCCGCCACAGCCTCGGATGACCTCCCCGTCGATGGACAACCACCGCGCTGGCACCGGTTGGTGTGGGCCTTTGTGTTGGCCATCACGGCACTCACGCTCATGCAACTGGGTGGACTTCTGGTCCTCCAAGCCGCATCGGTAGTGGTCGGCCTCCCATTGGTGGGGGTCATGGGAATGATGGTCTGGTCCTTGATGCGCCATCTCAATGGCTCGCCAAAGGTCTGAGGCCCTAAAGGGGTTCTGACCCACCCACGATAAGGCGCTCGATGGTGGCGAGGCCTGTCGTCAGACATGCCGGACCTGGCTGCAGGATGTCGGCCGATGGAATCTCATGGACCCGACCTGAGACCAATGCCGGGATTGTGTTCCATCCCTCCCGCGCCCGCACCACTGACCCGTCAAAGGGCTTGCCGCACCAGCTCGCGAGCATGACCTCGGGTGCGGCTGCGATGACCTCACCGGGCTGAACAAAGCGCTCCTTTGCGAGCTTGCCTTTGGCACGGTCGGCGAAGATGTCCTCGCCACCGGCTATCTCGATGATTTCGCTCACCCACTCGATGGCAGATATCATCGGGGCGTCCCACTCCTCAAAGTACACCCGGGGCCGAGTCCCGCGCTTCGCGGCACGATCTTGGGCGGCCTCGATGCCATCGATGTAGCCAGCCACCAGGGCCTCAGCCTCCACTCGCCGGCCCACCAGTCTGCCCACATCAACCACCACACCCAGAATCTCCTGAATGCTCCGCTGGTTAAAGATGAGGACATTGAGGTTGTTTGCAATCAGCTTCCGGGCGAGCTCGGCTTGAATGTCCGAAAAGCCAATCACCAGGTCTGGCTGGAGTGCTGAGATCTTCTTGACGGAGCCATCGATGAAGGCACTCACCACCGGCTTGTCGCGCTTGGCCTCGGGCGGACGCTCGGTGTACGCGCTGATGCCCACAATCCTGTCCTGCTCGCCGAGGGCGTACAGAATCTCCGTGGGTTCCTCGGT
>CAWVVG010000477.1:0-2954 GCA_963932775.1 uncultured bacterium | reverse complement strand
CCTGAATTTGATTGCTTTGATCTGTTTGCTGCAACCTTTCCTGCCGGAACTGTGGTGGGTGCGCCCAAGGTCAGGGCGATGCAGCTCATAGAAGAATTGGAGCCCGCTCATCGGGGGATCTACGCCGGCACTGTGGGCTATTTCGGACACGGAGGTTGTATGGACCAAGCGATAGCCATTCGAACATTGGTCTTTGAGAAAGGTCGATACGCCTACCAAGCGGGAGCCGGTATTGTCGCCGACAGCATCCCGGAAAACGAATACCAGGAATGCCATGCAAAGGCTGCCGCGCTGGGTGCTGCGCTGCGCCTGGCTGAGGAGGGACTCTGATGCCCAAGCTTCTGCTGATCGACAACTACGATTCCTTCACTTTCAACCTCGCACAAGCCTTCATGGTGTTGGGTGCGGAGGTCGAGGTACACCGCAACGACCAAATCACCGTGGCCGACGCGGATGCCATGAATCTCACCCATCTGTGCATCTCTCCTGGACCGGGTCGCCCGGAGGAAGGAGGTGTATCCATGGACATGGTCCGGCATTTTTCGGAAGCCATACCTGTGCTCGGTGTGTGCCTCGGGCACCAGTCCATCGCGACGGTGTTCGGTGGAGAAGTGGTTGCTGCGAAGCGCTTGATGCACGGGAAGGACAGCCCGGTGTACCACGACGGCAGGGGACTCTACTTTGGGATGCCCAACCCGTTTCAAGCGGGCCGGTACCACTCTCTCGTGGTGCCAGAGTCTGGTGTGCCCGATGACTTCTCTGTGGTCTCATACACATCAGATGGCGAGGTCATGGGCATTCGTCACAAGGTGCATCCCATTGTTGGTGTGCAGTTTCATCCCGAGAGTGTGCTGACTCCCCACGGTGACCGCCTGCTCCAGAATTTCTTGGAGATGGACCCGGTCCAAACGGAAGGTGTGGGGTGAATGCAGTGCTGGAGCGGTTGCTTGATGGACACGATCTCAGCGCAGAGGCGGCTGGAGACGTGATGCGTGCCCTGACCGATGAGGCATTGGCACCTGCTGTTGGTGGCGCACTCCTCGCGGCCTTGCGCACCAAGGGTGAGTCTGCAGATGAGGTGCGGGGCTTCGCTCACACCATGCGCAGCCTGGCTGTTGCTGTGGTCGTGCCGTCCCAGGGAGCCCCGTTGGTCGATACCTGTGGCACCGGTGGAGATGGTTCGGGTAGCCTGAACCTCTCGACCGCCGCTGGGCTGATCGCAGCGGCGGCTGGAGCAAGGGTCGTCAAGCATGGGAATCGATCGATATCGAGCCGTTCGGGCAGTGCAGACGTGCTCGAGACCTTGGGTGTGCCCATAGAACTTGGGCCCCAAGCGGCCGTCCAGTGTCTGGCTGAGCACAGCTTTGTTTTCTTGTTCGCGCCCCTGTACCACCCAAGCATGAAGCATGTAATGCCCATCCGCCGTGCGATGGGTGTGCGAACGGTGTTCAATATGTTGGGACCGCTATCCAATCCCGCAGCCCCTCCGCATCAGGTCGTGGGGGCCTTCTCTTTGGATGCAGCGGACAAGATGGCCCATGCATTGAGTGGCATGGGCACCAAGCGGGCTTTTGTTGTACACGGTGCTGAAGGCTGGGATGAAGCGACCCCACTCGGCCCGTACCACCTCTTTGATGTGACTCCTGGGTCTGTGCGCCACGAAATTCGCGACCCCGCAGCGGTCGGCGTGCCAGTCTGTACGGCCGAAGATCTTGCTGGTGGAGATGCCAAGGTCAATGCTGCAGCCTTGGAGGATTTGCTTCGTGGCGGTACGGGTCCCCACAGGGATGCTGCATGCTTGGGGGCGGGTCTTGCACTCGAGGTATCGGGCATTGCGGTAGATCTTGCAGAAGGGATTGCGCGCGCTTCGGCCGCCATTGACTCGGGTGCCACGGGTCGTTTGTTGGATGGCTTGCGCTCCGTGGAGGTGAAGTGAGCGATTTTTTGGCAGAGATGGGCTTGTTGAGTGCAGTCCGTGCAGCCCATGTGGACTCGGTAGCTGTCGACGTCCAGGCCCATCATCGACCGCCTCCCATTCCGATGGATACCGATGGATTCGGGCTTATTGCTGAGATTAAATTTTCCGCGCCCTCGGCGGGTGTTCTTCGCCGGGAAGAAGACCCCATTACAGCGGCAGTAGAGCAGGCGCGCATCTACGAAGCCGCGGGCGCCCGGGCCATCAGTGTGCTCACCGAACCGACTCGGTTCGGAGGATCCATAGAGCACCTCGCGGCAGTCTGCGCAGCGGTGGATGTGCCCGTCATGCGAAAGGACTTTCTGGTGGACCCGGTGCAAGTGCTGGAGGCGAGGGCAGCGGGCGCGAGCGGCATCTTGCTCATCCTTCGCATGCTGGATGACGCTCGCTTGGATCAAATGGTCGACCTCGCTGCCGAGTTGGACATGTTTGTACTCTTGGAAGCCTTTGATGCTGAAGATTTAGCGCGGGCCGCTCGCTTCAAGAGAGCGTTGGTGGGTCTCAATTGTCGGAACCTGAGCACCCTAGAGGTGGACGGTACGCGGTTTGATGCCCTGGCTTCAGCCTTTCTTGGTGATCAAATTCGAGTCGCAGAAAGTGGTATGTCCGGCCCAGAAGATGCGCGACGGGTCGCAGAAATGGGCTACACCCTTGCCTTGGTTGGGTCAGCCTTGATGCGCTGCCAAGATCCAGGCGTTCTCATCGCTGATATGACCGCAGCGGGGCAGGAGGGGTTGTGAGCATTCACATTAAAATATGTGGATTTACGGATTTAGAAGGACTCGCTGCAGCCATTGAGGTGGGTGTAGATTCGGTCGGTTTGGTGCTGGACCCGTCTCCTCGGCAGCTTAGTCTGGAACAAGCGGTGGCGTTGCGTGTGGGCATTCCAGAACATGTCGAATTGGTGGCCGTCTGTGGCCGACCCAGCCTGGATACCGTCGAACGGATTCAGGCCGAATTGAAACCGGATTGGATTCAG
>CAWVVG010000476.1:0-2955 GCA_963932775.1 uncultured bacterium | reverse complement strand
TGGGCTTGAATTTTTAGTCATCTATTTGGGTGCTGTGTGTGACTCGATGAAATGTGGAGGGAGGCACAATGGCGAACCCGCACTTTCAAGGCGAAGGGTTTGGGCGTAGTTGGACTTTTGGCGGTCCGTAACATTTAGGTACTCTGCAAGCAGCGATAATAGAAAGAGTAATTTAGGGGTCACCTGTACCGCTAAAATTTCAAGATCACACGATGGATAAGGTGGGATTAAGGCAGGTCATCACAGAAAGGATAAATCACCATGACCCTTGAGCCCAATACCCTTGAGTCGATCGAGGCCGCTGCATTTCAGCGGTTGATTGCACACCTTCAGACCCAGACGGAAGTCCAGAATATTGACCTGATGATTCTGGCCGACTTCTGCCGAAATTGTCTAAGCAAGTGGATGGTTTCCGCGGCGGAAGAACAAGGCGTCGGACTGGACTATGACCAGGCT
The DNA here is from genome assembly GCA_963932775.1 of uncultured bacterium. Lineage (GTDB taxonomy): Bacteria > Myxococcota_A > UBA796 > UBA796 > UBA796 > UBA796. The sequence continues at coordinate 2,499 of CAWVVG010000476.1, read as the reverse complement.
CGAGAACATGTCTATGGAATGCCGTATGGTGAATGGAAGAAGCTCCATCAACAGCCGGCCAGTCCAGAACAGTTGGCTGCAATGAAGGCCCGAACCAATGCCAGAGATTGAGTTCTGGTTTCAAACAAATTGATGGGTCGTCGACTTAGAGACGTGTGCCAGCCTCGGTCAGTAGGTGAGCAGGGCCGGGTCACGCAGCATCGCAGAGATGGTCGCGGTCCAGGCCACTTTGGGGTTCTGGTCCACAGCGACCGCTGTCCAGAGGGCGCTAACGTCACTGAGCCATGAGTCACTGGCCTCGGTGCTGTACATGCGCCGATGGAGTCGGTACAGTTCTCCGTCGAATGCCGCGTCTCCTGGTGAGTCACTCAAGTTCACCGACTGAAACAACACCCCACTCATGCCTTCACCCAGTTCTTGGCCCACTGCATGGGATGCGGCCGCTTCGGCAGCCCGCTTGACCACCAAGGCCCAGGTCATTCCTGGCCGCTGCTGTGGGCTTCGAATGGCGACTCCGTCTACACCACCAAGGAGCATGCGGTAGCCGCTCTCGTCGCTGTCCAACTCATCGAAGCCATCAAAGGTCCAGCGAAAGCCAGTCAATGCTTCGAGGGTGCTGTGGAGTTGATCGTGGGTGATCATGCGCCTTGAGTCTGCTCGGTAGGTGTCCGTCTCTGTGATCGCAGCCAACAGGGGCCGCACCCGGGTCTCGTTCTCGAGAAACCCCACACGCAGTTCTTCCAGTTCTTCCGCATCATCCAGTGTTACCGGTCGCCGCCAGAGGGTCTCGGCCATGGACTCCACTGCACAGGTGTAAAAGCGGCTGTCTCTTGCCACAGACACGCCCAGATCGGGCAGTCCGCTGATGGGGGTTCCGAACCAGCCCGGTGCGGTTCCCAGGTGCTGCTCCCACAAGGCTTCCCGTTCTGGGTGGTAGGTGGTCTCCTCGACTTCCGAGTACTGGCTGAGCCACCAAAACCCGAACAAGGATGCCGCCACCGGGTCCAGGCTGGCGTGGCAGGCCAGACAATAGGGGTCTTCCTGGGCAGCATCGGCGGTCGAGCTCCCGGTGGTGTCCGCCTCCGAGAAGGCCACAGGACGCTGGAGGTAGTCCTCGCACAGCAGCAGCCTGGAGATGGCTGCAGCCCGACCCCGGTTCATGTTGGAGTCGGTGGTGGTGTAGCGCCACCACAGTCCATTGGTGGCCATCACGCCCGCCGCAGGTCGGCTGTCTGTGTAGTGGGATACCTGCCAGCCCGAGCTGCCTTCGGGGTAGGCGATGGGCCAGATTTCAGCGAGCAATTCATTCGCCATTGTCCAGTCGCCGAGCACCACTTCTGTCCATGGCAGATCCTCGGTCACCACATGACTGAGGATTCGGAGCGGCTCCTCGCCCACGGATCGTTCAAAGGTGTACTCGTCCGTCCGGTCCAGTCCGTAGTCGTAGGCCACGATGTCGAACACATCGGTCCGGGTGTGCCAGCGCTCAGCAAAGAGGTGGACCAGGCGCTCACCAAAGCGGGAATCACGGAGAATCGCATCTCGGAGATTGGGGGCGAGAGAAGGGTTTGCCGCCAGCTCATCGAGCTCGGCCTCGCTGGGGGGTACGCCACGGAAATCGAGGGAGATCCTTCGCAGCAGGGCCGCATCGGAGATCGGGCTGATTGGGCTGTTCGGAGCTGCGGTATCCTGCAAATGTACCGTGGACCCAGTGTCCTTGATGGGAGGCTCGTGGCCCTGTTTGACCGGACCCGAGCAAGCTGCCAGCAGGAGAATGATCACAGGTGAGCTCCCAAGGTTGCGACCAGTGGCTCAAAGTCGACGCAGGCTTCGCCGATATCGGTGCCCTCGAACTGAACCGTCGCGCAGTTATTGCATTCGGTGAAGTCCATTCGATACCAGCCGCCATTTGCATCACGGAGGGACAGGCCGCCGATGGGCCCATACCCACAGCCAGCCACCAGCACCAGGTCCCGTGCTGCCAGGTGGGTGCCGTTTACGTTGATGGCACCCCGGACTCTGGACATGGTGTCGGCAATGACCTCGACCACGAGGTGGCCGCTATACCCGTGGACCAGCCAGGGGCTGCCTTGTCCAAACTGCCAGCTTCCGACCAACTCTCCAATCCACATGTTCGGATTGGAGAGGGCGACCGCATGGCCCCCTACATCCAAGCGATGTCCATCGGGGTGGTCGATGCGAAAGTCGCCTGCGACACCATTAAGTTCCAGGACTTGGCCGCCTTGTTCGAAGGTCCCTTCAAGCCAGTCGCTCACCCCGGCGTAGGAGTAGCCCGTGGTCGCATCGCAGCCGTACAGCCAGGTATCTGTGATGATGTGCTCTGATCCGGGACAGGCATCGTCTCCTTGGGTCATCAGCGCCAGGTAGGTCGCGATGGCCTCCTCGGGGTCGGGCAGATCTGTGAGGGCTTGAGTGAGCTGCTCGGCCACTTGAGAGGGAGTCAAGCTTGGCTCTACCCAGTCGGAATCGATGTTCGGC
>CAWVVG010000475.1:0-2960 GCA_963932775.1 uncultured bacterium | reverse complement strand
GCATGGTTTCCCCCTGCTGCTGGGCTGACTTCCGGCTGGCCAAGCCCGAGAGCAACCCCCAGCCCGGGGATGAGGCGGCTCACTCGTTTGCTTGCTTTGGAGAGTGCCGTGGTAGTCAGCGTGCGGGCGATCTGGCCCGGGCCAATCTTGCCCGAGCGGGCGTTGGCCCGGAATACTTCGGGAAGGTCGGTCAGGCGAAGGTCTCCACTCGAGAGGGGGGGGAGGTCAAACTCCCAGGCAGCAGCAAGGGCGCGCCGCACGTGCAGAGCCCCTCGATCGGATGTGGGGTCATGACCGTAGATAATCGAAAGGCGTTGGGCGAGCCTAGTGGACTGAATCACCCGTGCTGCAGCCTCGGGTGGGACACCGAAGAGCCCGGCCATGCTTCCAGCCGCGCCGACTAGGCCTGCGGAACGCATGGAGGCCTCGATGGCGGCATTGGCGCTGGCGTCCAAGGCCTGGGCGTCGACAGCAGCGGAATCTGCCTGGCCCACCCAGCACAGCCCATTGGAGCTGAGCTCAAAGCGGTATTGGTCAAGCCGAACACTAAAGGATCGAAATAAAGCGGGAGGCAGACCTTCGTCGACCCGGTCACCGATGATCCGAACGAGCTCACTCAGTTCCATATCAGGCGCAAACTCCGTCTAATTCCGCTTGCACTTGGGTCGATCCGAGCCGGCCCTTTTCGTCCAAGGTCACCCTCGCCATCGCACAACTGGGGTCGTGGTGGAAGAACAGCCGACCTCCACGACTGACCAGATCGTTTAGCAGTGTCTCTTTTTCGTCGATGAGCAGCTCAGGAAAGCGGTCGTAGCCCATGGTGATGGACCGGTGGACCCACGGCCGGCCCGGAACCAAGTCCGCGGCGAACACGATGGGCCCAAGCTCGCCATCGAGCTCAGTCAACAACATGCCCGGGGTGTGTCCGTCAGAGACATGGAAACGGTAGTTGTCTCCCAATGTGGGGCTCCTGTCTCCATCCACCAGCTCCAGCCTGCCGCTGTCCTCGAGTTGCTGGTTCAGGGTTGGAATGAAGCTGGCCTTGTCTCGCGCATGGGGGTGTGTCGCTCGCTCAAAGGCGACCTTGCCCACGATAAAGGTTGCATTGGGAAACAAGAGTTTGGGCTCGATGCCTTCCTGCCAGGCGCTGAGCAGTCCGCCCGCATGGTCGAAATGAAGATGAGAGAGCACTACGACATCGATGTCTGCGTGGCCCAGGCCTTGCTTGGCCAGGTTCTCTAAGAGCACATGGTGGGTTTCCTGAATTCCGAAACGGTCTCGTAATTTAGGCTCAAAAAAGGCGCCGATTCCCGCCTCAAGCAAGATTCTTCGGCCGTCTTCTTCTATGAGGAGGGTGCGGCAGGCCAGGTCGATTCGATTCCGGTCGTCGGCAGACACCCACCGCTCCCACAGGGCCTTGGGTGCGTTGCCAAACATGGCACCCCCATCGAGTTTTTGAGAGTTGCCCATCAGGCTGTACAAGCGTCGATTCATGAGAACAATCTAACCACACGAGCCGGATAAGGCAGTGGTCGGAGCGATGGCTTCTACAAAAGACCAGCTTGCACCCGTTCTGCTCAGCACCAACTTTCCGCCACTGGACTCGGCAACGGCTAAATTTGGCTCCATGCGCCAGCCTCCATCGACCAGTGCACACGCTTGTGCTTGGGTGAGTCCTTCGGGGGCAGGGGCTCCCGAGGTCCACCAAGCTCTGTATTGGAGGGCCAGTGTCAGGGGGTCTTTGGCGTCGTCTGGCGCAGTCTCTGTGGAAAGGGCAGCCCACAAAACTCCCTTAGGCATCCACCCCTCAGCTCCAGCGTGTTCACCCTCACATCCGGTGCATTGCACCAAAATTCTACCCTCACGCACTTGGATCACATCGACTCGAACGCCTAATTTTTCTAAAACTACGATATTACTTCCGCCAGGTGCAACCAGCGTGAGAGGCACCGCTGCAGTCCATGCTGACACTGGATAAGTGTTGGACTGGTCTTCAATGAGCGGGCCAGACGTCACGGGCTGCGCGCCAGCCAAGTCGGTTTGAGGCGCGAGTTCAGGTGCCGAGCATGCAACGATCGCGAAAACGGGGATGATCAAATTCACTCTGCCAAGTTAGCATCCGGCCATGCTTAAACAGGGTGCAAGAATTGCGGTTGTCGCTCCAGCGGGGCGATTTGATAAAAAACGCTTGAATCGTGGGATGAATATCCTGCGTGAGTGGGAATACACGCTGGTGCCGGGGCCGAACTTAAATGCGGCTCACCGGTACTTTGCGGGGACTACGGAGCAGCGGATTGAAGATCTCCACTGGGCCATGACCGACCCGGACATCGATGCGGTTTGGTTCGCTCGAGGTGGGTACGGCACGGTTCAAGTGCTGGATATGCTGCCCTGGGACGAGATGGATGATCGCCCTGTGATCGGGTTCTCTGATGCCACCGCGATGTTCTCGGCAATGCTCGCCAAGGGCAAGGGGAGGGGAATCCACGCCCCAGTGATCCATTCGTTGGCCGATCACGTAGACGAAGCGTCTCGGCGATCACTCAAGGATTGGATGTCCAGCGGAACGATCAAAGACTTTCCAGGAAAGCGTTTGTGCGGGCATACCGAATCGGTAGAAGGTGAAGTTGTAGGGGGAAACCTCTGCGTGCTTACCAGTCTGGCCGGTACCCAGTGGGCGCTCAGCGCCAAAGACCGCATCTTGTTGCTCGAAGACGTGGGAGAGGTTCCGTACCGGATCGATCGAATGATCACCCAGCTAATGGGTGCGGGGACCTTCGACGGTGTCCGTGGCATCGCACTCGGAACCTTCTACGGCTGTGAGGCACCGAACGACGCAGGTTGGTCCCTCGGCGACATCCTACGGGAACGTCTGAGTCCACTGAATGTTCCAGTTGTGGCGGGAATGCCTGTGGGGCATGGACCCAACAACTACCCGTGGCAGGTTGGGGCATATGGGC
>CAWVVG010000474.1:0-3015 GCA_963932775.1 uncultured bacterium | reverse complement strand
TCCGAGTCGATGCCCATCGACGGCTGCTCCATGGAGGATTGGGTGGTCAACGACCCAGGTCAGCCCATTGATATCTCCGTAAATTCAGATTCAAATTTCGAGATTGTCGATACCCGGGTAAACCTTCAATGCGAATACGATGAGACCGGCTTTGATTGCCTGCCGAGCACGTTTTTCGACACCACCCCAAGCGATGAATTCGGGTTGAATGCCACACTGGTTCTCAACCTCGAGACCTACGGTGAATTTGATGGCCCCGACCTGCTCACCATGCACACGGAGATCACGGCCGATTGCTCTGGGAGCGACTGCTGGCTGGTGGCAATCACGACTTCAGCCTTTCCGTGCGAGATGAGCCTAGTCACAGAAGCCGAAGCCCAGTAGCGGAGAATGGGCCCAGCCCAGTGGGCCCGTTGCCTACATTTCAGGGCCGTGAGTGATATCCAGACAGACTGTACGCCACCCCGTAGGTTCCAGAGCATGCACCGCCCGCCGAAGTCTGGGTAGCCGACAAGCTAAGACTCTCCCCAGCAGGAACGCGAACGCCCGACCCATAGGTATGATTCACCGACAGGCCCGGAGATGAGTCCCAGTCGTAATATTGCTTTGTCCATGAACTGCTCGTGTCAAACTTGCCCACCACGGTCCCAGAGGACAATGTGAGGGTACTCTGGTGAGCCCGGAGGCACTGCCCACTCGAATTTGAGCTCAGGAGCACATCGGTGACAATCACGTCCTGGTCCGGTGGCGCTGTGAACACCGTGGTCGACTCGCCGGCATACACGAGCCCACCACTGGACACGATGGGGTTCGAGCCGGACGAGACCGAGGGTCCAGCCGGGTAGCCAATCGCGGTCCCGGTGGACATAGCGAGCCCCAGAGCACACGAGAGTATGGCGATGAGGCCAATTTGAAAACGGGAGGTTTGCATGGGGTTCCTAGGTTGGGAGGGACCGATGTTGAGAATCAAGAATCACCCCAGCATAGGGCCGAGGCTCAAGGAGTGATGCCCGTGACTGCTGCAGAGAGGGCGTAGTAGGTCTGTCCGCCCACCAAGAATGCCTCTCCAGCCGTTGTGCTCCAGGCCATGGCACTGCCCACGCTTGGCACGGGCGCATCCACGCCCACGTCGAGCAGGTCGACCTCGGCGGTACATGTACCCGTGATCCGCACCAGGTACGAATCAGACAAAATCTGGTGATAGCTCTGACCACCGTAGATGATGGCACCCCCGTAGCCTTCTGCCATGGCAGATGCCGCTCCCACAAAAGGAGGCAATGGGTCGCCGGTCAGAGTCGCCTCTGAGAACGAAGTGCCATCAAAGCACCAGGCCACGTCGCTCAGCTGGTGGTAGGTCTCACCGCCAAACATCATGCCCTGATCCGTCTCAACATCCCATACGGCAGCCATACCCGATGCGGTGGGGCCAGTGGCGACCACAGAGCCTGTCCACGCACCCGTACCGAAGCTGTATGTCCACAGCTCATCGTTCAGCCCGTGGTAGCCCTGACCACCAAAGATGTGGAGCGCTTCAGCCGTAGGGTCGAAGACCATGCTCGCACCCACCAGCGGCGGTGGGCCACCAGCGGTGTCGATGAGGGACCAGGTCTCCGCACCGAGGGATGTGTCGAGCACCAGCAGCTCGTTGCTGAGTGTGTGGTACATCTGACCACCGAAGGCAAACATCTGGCCCGTGGCTTCGTCCATCGCACTTGCATGCCCCATTCGCTCCCCAGGGTCGATGCCGAAGGTTCCCAGCTCAACCCATTCGTCCGCGATCAAGTCGTAGGCATGGGTAGTGCCGACCAAGCGGTGGTAGCTCTGACCACCGTACATCAACAACCTGTCGTTGCTGCCGTCGGCTTCCACTGTGTGATGAACAATTCCGTTGGGGGCCTCTGCTCCCGGCAGGTAGTCCGCCACACCGTCCGAGCAATCGATTCGAGTGGGGTCGGTATCGGCACAATCCTCGCCGCCGTAATCAATGTGGTCATAGCCATCCGAGTCGGCATCGTAATCGGACTCACCGTCGCAGTCGGCATCGATGCCGTCGTACCAGACCTCATCCTCACCCGGTGATATTTCCGGGTCGTCATCGTCGCAGTCATCGCCTCCGCAAGCCACCGAGTCGATGAGGAACCCGTCGTCGTCCCAGTCGCACTGGCGCTCGATAACCACCGATGCCGTCCCAACCGGTCCGTCCACTTCGCCATCGTTGGGTGTCACCGTACAGATCCATGCTTCTTCCGCACCGGTTTCGGTGGCTGGAACGGTATCTCCGTCGATCACCGTGGTCGTTCCCACAAAGGGCGCACCGTCTCGAGTCCACGTGGCCGTATAGGTGACCGTATCCCCATCGTCATCGGCCGACAGGACGTCCACTCCACAGATGAGATCATCCCGCGCCTCCACTGGGAGCTCAGGATCAATTGAGACCTCGGCTGCACCGGGCGGTGTGTTGTCGATGATCCGTGCAGCGCTGGCGACCGATGCACTGTCTGTGGCACCGTCGTTTGCTGTAACTGTCACGGTCACGGAGTCGCCCTTGGAGAAATCGGTGGATCCGTCGAGGGTTGCCATGTCCCCACCCGCAGCAACACCATTCACAAGCCACGCGAACGAATAGGTCAGTGCATCACCGTCCGCATCGGACCCGCTGTAGACCGCTGTGAGCACCGTGTTGGTGGTCGCCGGATCAGGGTCAATGGTGACCGAGTCCACAACTGGGACCGCATCTCCGACGGTCACAGATGCACTCGCTGAGCCACCGGTGCCGAGGGCATCGTGGCTGGTGACCGTCGCGGTCCAGGTCTCACCCTTTGCAGTGTCCGCGTTCGGAACCGTATCTGTGGTGTGCCCGGAGTCCACTCCGTCCTTTGCCCAGACCGTCGTATAGGTCAAGGTCTCGCCCTCGTCATCGGTTCCGTCTGCAACCACGCTCACCACTAGGTCATCGGCGGTCAAAGGTGAGCTCGGAGCGATGGCGATGGTCGGTGCCGTGGGCAGATCATTGAT
>CAWVVG010000473.1:0-3027 GCA_963932775.1 uncultured bacterium | reverse complement strand
TTTCGGGGGCTGAAAACCCGGGGTCATCCCGCTCCACGATGAAGCCTCGAATTTTTCCATCCAGCTTGGCCCAGACGATGGCGATGTCAGCTATGGACCCGTTTGTGATCCACATCTTGGCTCCATTTAGGACAAATGAATCACCGTCGTCTACAGCCCGAGTCAGCATGCCACCGGGATTAGACCCGAAGTCTGGCTCGGTAAGTCCAAAGCACCCAATGAGTTCCCCTGCGGCCAAGCCTGGCAAATACTTCTGTCGCTGGGCTTCGGTTCCGTGGGCGTGGATTGGGTACATGACCAAGGAGCCTTGGACGGAGGCGAAGCTCCGAAGCCCCGAGTCACCCCGCTCGAGCTCTTGGCAGACCAAGCCGTAGGCCACGTTCGACATACCCGGACATCCGTATCCCTCGAGATTCACTCCCAGCATTCCCATTTCGGCCATTTGGGGAACCAGCTCCCGTGGGAACGTCCCCGCACGGCAGTGTCCTTCGATGATTGGGAGGACCTTGTCAGTCACCCAGGCTCGAACCGCGTCACGGACCATGCGCTCCTCGTCGGTGAGCTGAGCATCAATATTGTAGAAGTCGATCGCTTCGTATCGGGACATGGGGAGCACCCCTTGAGGTGTGGGTTCACAGGGGCCGGTGGTTAGGAGCGCCAGCCACCCAGAGCGCGAATGGTTTCTTCTGCTGCGAGACGAACTTTAAGTTCCATGTCTTCCAAGCGCGCATGGATCTGGGGCAGCGAGTCTCGCGCACGCAGATCCTCTAAGGCCCTGCAGGCCTCCGCCCGGACATCTGGGTGAGCATCCGCTAAGGCCTCAGTCACCACTGGAATGGCCCGTGGGTCTTCGGTAAAGCCCATCAATTGAACGATGTAATACCGGACAATCGGCCCAGCCTGGAAGGTTGTATAGGCTTCCATGAGATCGGGCAGTGCATTGCCTCGCTCGAACAGGATGGAATCAAAGGCCTTGTCAGCACGGACGGGATCTGGGTCGCCCAGGGCCTGGAAAAGGTCTTCGTATCGGGGGCGCATCGTGGGTGTTCCCAAGGTCGAGGTTGCCCACATTTGATAACCGATCGGTTATTGTCCCGCCGCGAATGATGATTCTACTTACCAATGATGATGGGCTTCATGCCCCAGGGCTTGCTGAGATGGCCCGTGCGCTCCCATCGAGACTGATGCGGCGCTTGGTCGCACCGCTTCAAGAGCAGTCCGGCATGAGCCACGCACTCACCATGAATCGTCCTCTTCGGGTGATCGAATTTGGCGACGATCGATGGGCTGTGGATGGAACGCCGGTGGACTGCGTCTATGTGGCGCTCCACAAGCTGTTGGCTGAGAGGCCGAGCATGGTCATCTCGGGGATCAATTTGGGCGCCAACCTGGGCGACGATGTCTTTTACTCAGGCACAGTGGGGGCAGCCCGCGAGGCGGCACTCAGTGGTTTGCCAGCCCTGGCAGTGAGCCTGGACATGACCGATGCATCCGAACAGCCACACTTCGAGACCGCATCTGCCTACGCCATGGCCGTGATCACAACGATGGAAGCAACGACCCTACCACCGGGCGTGTTCCTCAATCTCAATGTGCCGAACCTGCCACTCGAGAAAGTGAATGGAATGGTTGTGTGTCCGCTTGGCGGGCGTCACTACGAGCCTGTGGTGGAACAACGGCAGGACCCTCGGGGAAAGACCTACTACTGGATCGGTGGCGAGCCTGTGGGTGAACTCATGGGTGAGGGAACAGATGGGTCATGGATAGCCAAGGGTTATGCGACCTTGACACCCCTAGGCCTTGAGCACACCGCTCAAGAGCACCTCGATACCATTCAACAGTGGGCCATCCCAAAGCCCGAACGGAGCTGAAGTGAGCGATTTACAGAGCCGGCTAAAGGCCACCATTCGAGACGTTCCAGACTTTCCAAAACCTGGAATTATCTTCAAGGACATCACGCCCATCCTGTCTGATGTGGGCTTGATGGGAGAGGTGATCGATGCCTTTGTCGAAGCCTACAAGGACGCTGGCATCACGGCGGTCGTGGGGATGGAGTCCCGGGGGTTCATCTTTGGCGCCCCTTTGGCCATGGCTCTTGGTTGTGCCTTTGTGCCGGCTCGGAAGCCCGGAAAGCTTCCGTATGAGCACGTCGGCGTGGACTACGCATTGGAGTATGGGACGGCACGCTTGGAGATGCACACCGATGCCGTGGGTCCGGATGACAAGGTGCTGGTAGTCGACGACTTGCTTGCCACAGGAGGTACTGCCGCGGCGACCAATGCGCTCATCGCCCGGTTCGGGGCCGAGATTGTCGCGAACTGCTTTGTGATTGAGCTTGGATTTTTGGATGGGCAAGATGCCCTGGGCGGAATCTCAGTCATGAGCCTCGTTCAATACTGAAGTGAGGGGCCTACTCCTATCTGTAGCCATGACTGCCCTCGTTTATGGGCGGTCACTTGGCTACGGCTTTGCTCGAACCGAGGAACAGAAGCTGGCAGATGCGGTGGGTCGGGTGGACCTAGCGGGCATCTGGAATGGCCTGTTTTTGGACTGGTCGAGGGTGGCCGAGGGCCTATCGGGCCTGTGGCGTCCTACCGTAAATTTGGCATACCTGGTCGCAGGGTGGATCGGCGGTGGCGAGGCCTGGGCATTCAGGCTCGTGTCCCTTGTGTGCCTCGCTGTACTGGTCTGGGCGGCCCGGCGGCCGCTGGGAAAAGGCAAAGGGCGGGGCCTGGTCTTGGCTTTGATTATTTTCCACCCCATGACGAGTGCCGCTGTGCTCGATGTGTCGGCGCTGCCCTCTTTATTGTGCGCCATGTGTGGTGTCCTGGCCCTCACACACCGGGGAAGAACGAGTTTTTTCTGGGCGATTGCAGCGCTGGGCGCTCATGAGGTTGGCTTTGCGCTTCCCTTCATTGCGATGGCCATTCCACGCGACCCTCAAGGGAAGCGACGGGGTCCAGACCGCTGGCTGATTCCCATGGGCGGTGTAATCGTTGGAATCGCGACCGCTCTATCCCTTCGTTC
>CAWVVG010000472.1:0-3041 GCA_963932775.1 uncultured bacterium | reverse complement strand
CGCCCCTGCCTGTATTGGCCGCAGCCCAAGCGCCTTTACGGTACGCGGACAACCTACTCCCAGTCGGTGCGATTTTATTGGTCCGGGGCATGGCGAGTATGGTGTGGATGCTTCTGCAGTTCAGCCGCGTGGGTGCACGGCCAGCCATACAGACCGTCGTCTTCGGAGTGCTGGGTGTGGGTGTGCTGGCCGGCGCAGTCAAAGATGCCGCCCCCGCTCGGAGCATCCTGTTTCCAACGCTTGAGGAGGTTGGCTATTGGCAGCTCGGCCATGAGCTATCCAAGCACTTTCAGCCGGGCTCTGGTGTTGCGAGTCCAGTGCGTGAAGCGCTGATACAAGGCCGATTGTCGTATTGCCCCCAGCGAATTTGCCCGGAAAATGCCACGGAAGAGGCATTCTGGGAGTGCCTTAGTGTGCACAAATTGGAATGCGATGGGGTGGACCCGGTTGGCTATGTCACCACGACTGCCGACCTATATGACCCAAATGCTGTGGCTCGCCGAGACATGGATCTTTGGGTGAGTGAACACTGGCAGCCCATAGCGTCTGTAGAGAATCCAAAGTTTAGTGCATCGATCTATGCGATCCCTCGCGAGGATATTCCAGACTTGGTGAAGGAAGGAGACCGATGGAACCAGAACAACACTGTGCCACCACCCGGTGATGGTCCAGTGGGTCCGCCAACAGGCGGGACCCGCTAACGATTTAGCGGAGGTCATAGAGTTCGTACGCTGTGGTCTCACCGACGGGCTTTCCTCCGGCCAGTACGATGGCTTCTGTCCACGAACGATCTCCCTTGCGTACGACGATGAAGTCCAGGGCGTTGAGGCCCTCGCCAGGTCTCTTGTCGGCCAGGCTCTCGTCGTAGGTAAAGGCCTCTGCTCGATTGGCTATAATTAGAGACATATGGGAGTCAGTGGCGACCGAAGCATCGAAAGGTATCTGGTCTATGAGCGCCCACTCCTCGGCAATCTGGGTTGGCATCTCGAGGGTCAGTGCTGGGTTCAGTCCCAGGAACACCATCCACGGCCGGGCCAGTGCGACGGTGGAGACAAGAATGCCCAGACCGCCCAACCAGAGGGCCCCTGTTCGCATTCGTCCCCAGGAACGGGTCCACCGAAACATTCGACCGGCACCTTCAATGCTCCCAGCCACTACGAAGCCCACGACCGGTGCCATATGGTGAATGTGGCCACCCCAAGCGGTGTCCACACCCCCGTGAGCGGGAGCTGTGAGGTGGAAGAACAAGGCACCCAGCCCTGGCAGTAGGGTCAGCGGGCTGAGAAGAGCTAGGAACTGAACGGGCTTTAAGAAGGCCGAGTAAAAGTTCTCAAAGTCTGCGAGTTCCCGGGTCCAGACTGGGGGCCATGACAGCACCATATCGCCTGAATGGGACATCATTGGGTTGTCGTAGCCAGTGAAGTCCCGACCCAGCCACCAGATGAGCGTACCATACAGAAAAGCGACGATGGCACCCTTGATGACCCAGGGCACGCGTTGACGCCACGACCCTGGGAAGGTCAATCCTATGAGTACGATCATGGGGACCAATTCTTCCCGACACATGGCAGCACCCAGCGCGAAGGCCGCAAATCCAAGCGGGGAACCTCGACGGCACTGCCAGACTGTGCCCAGAATGAAAGGCACGGCCAAGACGAGGTCTTGGTAGTCTTGCAGTGCGATGGCTGCGAGAGGCGGGAAGCCCAGGTACAGGGTGAGGCCCACCGGTCCGCCCCAGCGTTTGTGGATTTCATCGCGCCCCATTCCCCAGGCGGGCAGCGCGCCCAAGCTCACAACGGCAATCTGGATTCGTGTCAGCCACACGGGGTCTGGGTTCAGGCCGTACAGCCAGCCCACCACAGGCAGCCATCCAACGCGGTGGCCGGACCACATCCAGGAGTCAACATACCCAAAGTGAATGGTCTGGGCCCACTCACCCAAATTGGACCACATCCAGAACAGCTGGCAGAACACCGCCAGTGCGTAGTTCTCGATGTTGTCCAAGCTGAGGACCAGCTGTGCTGATCGGTTGGCCACAGTACAAAACCACACCCACGCTGCAACCAGGGGGATCAGCCAGTGAATGCGGGCCTTAAGGGCCTCCTGCATCAGACGTCGAGGTCCTGGACGAGGTCCATCCAACTGGTAATTTCCCGGAAACGGGTGGCTGGGTCTTTGCCCATGAGGTCGGTGATTACTTGCTCGGTTTCGAGGCGGTCACCATCGGGGATGGTCACTTGCAACAGGCGTCTCTTGTCGGGGGCCAGTGTGGTCTCATACAGGGTCTTGGGCATCATCTCACCCAGACCCTTGAATCGGCTGATCTCAACCTTGTATCGGGCAGGGAGTTTCGCCAAGATGGCTTCTTTCTCTGGGTCATCTGAGGCCCAGTAAGTCCGCCCACCACCTTCAACTTTGTACAGCGGTGGCTGTGCGAGGTAGACGTAGCCTTCGTCGATGAGGGGGCGCAGGTAACGGTAAAGAAAGGTGAGCAGCAGTGTGGCGATGTGGTGGCCATCGGAGTCTGCATCCATCAACAAGATGATCTTGTGGTACCGGAGCCGCTCTGAATTGAAGTCCGTTCCGATTCCGCAGCCGAGCGCACGCACGATGTCGGACAGCTCGTTGTTGTTCAGCACCTTCTTGAGTGGGGCCTGTTCTGCATTCAGGACCTTTCCACGCAGAGGAAGAATGGCTTGTGTTCGCCGGTCTCGCCCTTGCTTGGCGGATCCACCAGCACTGTCTCCCTCGACGATGAACAGCTCGCAGTCTGCTGGATTCGAGTTGGAGCAGTCTGCCAATTTTCCGGGCAGGTTGAGTCGCCTGGTTGTGGCCGACTTCCGCCGTACTTGGTCGTTGGCGGCACGAGATGCCTGCCGTGCCTTGGCCGACAGAACGATTCGCAACAGAATGGAGTCGGCGGCCGACTTGTTGGTGTGGAGCCATTGCTCCAGAATCGGGCGGACCGCCCCATCCACCTGGGCCCGGGCCTCTGGGTTGTTCAGTTTGTCCTTTGTCTGGCCCTGAAATTGGGGTTCCAT
>CAWVVG010000471.1:0-3046 GCA_963932775.1 uncultured bacterium | reverse complement strand
GATGGGCTGGTAACAGTCTGTATTTCCAGAGAAACAAATCAGGTCCCCCACCCAAGAGGGACGCAAAAATCGAGCCTCTAAGAGCTGAGGTGCCCGCCGCTTCACGACAATTTTCCGGTCAAAATCCGTGCCGGCTCCAAATCCCAGGTACTCATGGCTCGGGCGGGCATAGCAATACGCACACGCATGAAAGCACCCACGGTAGGGATTCAGGCTGTATTCAAAAGGAATGTCTGGAGACAAGTTCCGCGACAACACGGTCTGAGTGTGGTCCTCATACAGCTTTAGTGTGGCCGGTGGTGCGTCCTCCCACTCCACCTGAACCGACTCGAAACGGGACGGTGGATTGGCCTGAACACTGATCATATGTTCAGTGTAACAGTTCGAACCGTAAAATGCCTGTTTGGGTGTTACAGCACTGCCATGATTCGTTGGACTGCTGCCGGCGCGGTCGCCAACCCGACCACCATTCAAATCCGTGTACAGCGGAGCTATCCAGGGCGAATTCGCGCGGGTGCTCCGGTACCCACCCGCAGCATGTCGCCCCAAGAATTGATCGCGAACATTCGCTTCTTCACCGAGGGGCTCACTGGGCCCAGGACAACCCCCTGTACTGGTTTGGTCCTCTCAGGGGTCGGGATTGGTTCTCGCGACGATGTGCCCGCGGCCATTAAGCTGGCCCGCTCCAAGGGAATCGAGTCCGTGGTGCTTCACGTGGGTGGAGAAGACCTGGCAACGCTCGACGTCAGCCGATTCAAGGGCTGTGTCGACACGCTGGTCATTCCAGTTCAACCCGAGTCGGGTCGGCTTGTGGATGTGAATCGTGTGATCGATGCCGCCCGGGACTCCAACCTGAACGTAGCAGCCAACACAGTGCTCACTGCCAATGCCCTGCCTGCACTGCAGCGAGCGGCCCGCTCCATGGCGCGTGTGGGGCCCAGCAGCCTAACCTTCACATACCCCTTCCCCATCAATGGAAATGAAGCCACATCCGCACCCACACCACCCCGAGTCATGTCAGCGCTGATGGGCGTGTTCCCCATCCTTGACAAGGCTGGAATCCACGTTCAGGTCAAAGGGCTTCCAGCCTGCCATCTGGGAGCCGAAGCCGGCCGTCTTGGGAAGACCCACAACCGGTACTATGTGGATGCGGACCACCAAGCCGAGAGTGCCCTTTTGTTCTTTCCTGACGTGGTGCGGTTCCACAAAGCGGATGTCTGTAGGTTCTGCTCAGCCAACGGCAACTGCGACGGCTTCTTCGCCACATATTTGCGCCGAGCTGGCTTCCCAGCGCTTCAGCCCATCGAAGAGGAGCACTCCAAGGAGTGAGTGTGGGCATTTTTCTTGACGTGTCCATGGATACGAGCGGCCATACATGCGATGATTCTAATGCCCATGCCACCGCGGTCCGTTCTCAGTAGACGGGTCATGCACCCCGGAGCTGAATTTGTCTGAGCCCGAAACCATCGAACCACCGGTCCTGTTGGTGGTGGACGATGAGGTGGCGGTACGTCGCTCGTTGGGCCGTCTATTGTCACGGCAAGGTTTTACGGTCATCGAGGCCGGCACGCTGGAGGAAGCGCTCTCCGCTGTAAAGCAGCACGATGTTCATGTTGCCTTGGTCGACTGCCCTCTCAAAGGTACCGAGGGTACCGAGGCCATTCAGCAGCTGGCCGAAGCCTCGCCCGTCACCGAAATTATCGCCCTCACTGAGATGGGCTCTAGCGAATCTGCCTTTCATGTGATGCGCGCTGGGGCGTGCGACTACTATGAAAAGCCCATCAGCGACTGGCACCGGTTCTTTCAGGTCATCAACAAAGCGATTGAGGTCCGTACCCTCAAGGCCGAGAAGATCCGACTCGCCAAGCTTCGCAGTGGCGAAGCCATTGAACAACTCATTGGGAACAGCCCGGCCATGCGCGACCTCGGCGCCTTGATCCGTCAGGTAGCCCCCACACCTGTACCGGTGTTGATCATAGGTGAATCGGGCAGTGGAAAGGAGCGGGTGGCTCGAGCACTCCACGCTGCGAGTTCAAGAAAGCACGGCCCCTGGGTGGCCATCAACTGCGCGGCGATTCCTGGCGACCTGCTCGAGAGCGAACTCTTTGGCTACGAGCAGGGCGGCCATAGCCAAGCTTCCCAGCGTAAGAAAGGTCTCTTTGAGACGGCCAACGAAGGGACCATTTTCCTGGATGAAATCGGCGAGATGCCGATGACCATGCAGGCCAAGCTCCT
This sequence comes from uncultured bacterium, assembly GCA_963932775.1. GTDB lineage: Bacteria > Myxococcota_A > UBA796 > UBA796 > UBA796 > UBA796. Next base: position 811 of record CAWVVG010000471.1, on the reverse strand, counting down.
CCGCGTCTTGCAAGAAAGAGAAGTACAACGAATCGGCGGCACCTCCACCATCGCCATCAACTGCCGGGTGTTGGCAGCTACCAACCGAGACCTCCGACAGGCCATCACGGAGAAGGAGTTTCGTGAGGATCTTTTCTACCGTCTGAGGGTGGTCGAAGTCCGTGTCCCACCACTGCGAGAACGCCGAGAAGACATCGCCCTGCTCGCCCATTACTTCCTCGACAAATACCGGGTTGAATTCTCCAAAGATGTCAGGCGCTTGCACCCCGCAACCGTGTCGATGCTCCAGAGCATGGACTGGGCCGGCAGCAACGTGCGAGAGCTCGAGCATGCAATCCAGCGTGCCATGGTGCTCTGCGAGACGACGGACCTCACCCCAGACTTGTTTGAGGACGGTCCGACCAACCTGGTCAGCCTGGCCACCACCACGCCTCAGTCCGATGCGGGAGCCGTGGCGACCCCCGCCAGTTTCGACAATGGTCTTACCTATCAAGATGCAAAAGAAGAAACAGTGCGCCAGTTCACGGTTCAATACCTGCAGCAGCGCCTCCGAGAAGGCGAAGGGAATATCACAAGGGCAGCCGAACTATCCGGGATGCTCAGACCAAACTTCAAGAAGCTAATGAAGAAGTATGGGGTTGAAGTCGACGATGCCCTCGAGATTCGGGTGCAGGGATAGCCTGTATTTTTAATCAGAATTCTCGGCTTAGGTACTCGATTTTTACCAATTTTGACGTCATACAGTTCATCTGTTTCCGAGACCCTGTCTGCCCAACTGGATAAAGCTCGGACAGCAAGGAGTCAGCCATGA
>CAWVVG010000470.1:0-3054 GCA_963932775.1 uncultured bacterium | reverse complement strand
TTCTCCACTTGGGTGACGGTCATCACTCGGAATGCATGCATCGACTGGCTCCGACGCCAAAAACGTCGCTCGTGGTCTGAGCTGCCTGACGTGTCCTGTGGGCGCCCCGACGCCCTCGCTCTAATCACATCAAAAGAGTGTGCTGGAGCGGTTCAGGATGCCCTGCAAGGCCTTCCCCCAATCTACCGAGAGGTCATGGAGATGTACCATTTCAAGCACATGAAATACCGAGAGATATCCAACCACCTCGGCATCCCCATCGGAACGGTCATGAATCGCATCTTCCGAGCGCGACAAAAAATGCGACTCAGCCTTGAGGGCTACTGGGCCTTCCAGCCCGCGGCTTGAGACCACTGAAAGCCCGCCACATTCGTGAACGTGCCGTCGCCAAGCTGGGCGCGCCAACCCAGAGAAATGGACCCTGGAGAAAGCTTCATTCGCCACCACCCAAACATGGGAAAGGTCGAAGCATCGATGACCCGTGGGTACGTCTTGAAGCTCCCAGTTCCCAGCGCCTCATGTGACGCCTCAACCAGGGCTTCGTTTGCGTCTTTCAGGCGGCTGTTCACGAGCCCGTCGAGTCCCTTTTCCATCTCGACGGTCAGTCGGGGGGAGTCCCTCTCGCCCGCAACGCCACGGGGCAGGTCCTCACCCGGTGCGCCACCACCGCCGGCCACTACATAAAGGGGCCCCAAGGCACCCTCTGGAAGAAATGCTTGATTGTTTGAAGGGCCCGCAGAAAACACGCCCTTCACTGACAGTAGCGGTGCTTGAGATGCGATGAGGTCCAATAGTTCCTGGGCCCCGTCAGTTCGTCCCTTGTATCCACGGGCAATCGGCGACTCGTGGAGAAACACCAAGATCCCGGTCCCTGGCGAACCCACCACAGTCTTCAACCACGACACTTGTTCATGCCAGCGGCTTCCGAGTCCCTTCTTGTTGGAATCCAGAACGATCACCCTCCAGCGGTCCTTGTCGCCAATCTTCAGGTCAAAGTGCTGCCATGTCGCGACCCTGCCAAACCCAATCTCCGCCCCGAACCCAGGGAACACCTTGGCGAAGGACTCGCAGCTTGGCTCCTTGGCACAATCCCGGTCGCCCACAACTGGCAACACAGGGTACCGCCGAAGAGCGGACGGGGGCGCCTGGGTCCCATCCAATATGGGCGCCAATTGTTCTGCAAATCCTCTCCAGTGGCTCCCGGTGCTCGATGGAACCATGTCGCCGAGGTGAATCACCCCGCCAAGGCCCGACACCATGGCTTGGGCCGTGATGTCACCAATCACTGCACCAGAACCGTTATTGCTGTTCCCCCGTAGACCGGCACTTTGGCGGGTATTGCCTACCATCGCGATGGTCATTTCAGGAAGTGAAAGCGCACCTCCCGGAGTGACCATGAGCCGATGGGCAGGAAGTTCTTTGGGGGCCGCGAGAGCAGAAAAAACGACAAGAAGAGAAAACCACATAGAATTCAACTTCACACTCCAGTGTTCGCCTGTCCAGCAAGGGGATATTCAGACACATGACCGTGACCATACGATCCACTTTGCTGGTTGCACTCTTGGGCTGTGGGCCCGCCCGCCAACCCGGGCGGCACACCGTGGCTGCCCCCAATTTCGACAAGAGTACGCAGCCCACGCAGCGCCCCACGCTTCAGCCAGCCCCATGGAGCCAGCGCCAAGGCCGATGGAATGGCCCGCCCTTCAGCCAACCCCCACCCATTGCTTGGACAACCATGCTGGGGGGGCCTGTCACCCATCCGATTACGACCATCGACGCTGACTTGCTTGTGGTCTCGGCGGGTGTGGTGTCGCGGCTTGGCACGGATGGCCGGGTTCGGTGGAGGACTGCGATTGGGGCCAACGGTTCTGCGGTGCCCATGGACACCGGCGTCTTCGTAGCCAACAGCAATGGAGTGATGCAGGTACTCGATGGTGCCACCGGAGAGCTCAAGGCCTCCCATGGGAGCCAGGCCGCCATCAGCACTGCACCGCTGTTTCTCTCTGAAGTTCCCACATGGATGGACCATTCAGGCGTCATGGTCACGCCCACTGCCCAGACCGAACGACTGATTGAAGGGCCATTATCCGATGGTGCGAGCGATGGTCACCGCATGGTCGTTGGCAATTTCTTTGGGGAGGTCTGTTCAATGAATATGTCAGGCAGACACTGGACCACAGTTCTGCCTGGACCCATCCTTGGCCATCCGGTCATCCACGAAGACCGAGTTTTCGTGGCCTTTGGAGTGAACGAGGCCACCAAAGGCGGGATCGCAGCACTCGACATGGGCACCGGCGAGCAACTATGGCTCACCGTTCTCAGCTTTGAGCCAGGCGCTCCCCCCGCACTCGGCACACACTTGATTGTCCCAGGAAAATCAGGAGAGCTCATCGCCTTGGATCGCATCCACGGAGGCGTCCGGTGGCGAGTACCGAGCCGGTCTCCGTTCACCATACAGCCGCTGATCATTGCCGATGCCGTGTTCGCTGGAGATGCAGAGGGGCGGCTGTTTCGAATCGATATGGACGATGGTGGCACAGTCTGGTCCATCGATCTGGGTGCCCCCCTGACCGGCGAGGGCGTGGTAATCGGTGACCAGATGTTTTTCGGGACCAGCGATGGTCGCCTCATTGGACTGAAGAAATGAACACACTCGAGTTCGGCTTTGGCCCAGGCTCCGGCAACCGACTGCTCGCAGTGGGTCTCCCAGACCATATTTTTGCGTCTGGTGATGCCTTGCTCTGGTTTGCAGAGACAGGGTTTTTCATTTGGCGGGGCGAGAGAATCGAGTTTCGTGAGACCGAACCCATTCGCGCCATTTCGGGTCACGATGGACACTGGGTCCTTGAGCTTGATGCTCAACACGGTGTCTCCCTTCTTGGTTTTATGGACGAGGAATGGAAGACCTGGTCCTTTGAGGCCCGGTCGGTCGAAGTGGGTACCCGGCTGGTGGTGCTGGACCATGGACATGAGCGGACAGCATTTGATCTCGGTGGACGTCAAGCTTGGTCCATGCCCGTGGGGGCCAGGGATGGCCGACCCAAGCCATTCGCG
>CAWVVG010000469.1:0-3064 GCA_963932775.1 uncultured bacterium | reverse complement strand
GACACGGCAAGATGATGCAAAACCAACAGGAAAAGACCGAGTTCTTCTAAGCCGAAGGGCGTTGCGTTTTGTTCACCCTATTCCTCCTCCTTCAGTACTGGAACTCTCGAGAAACTCGGGCGGCACCACCTGAATGGGTATTGTGCCGGTCCAGGAGGCAAAAAGGCGCGTAGAAACAGATACCTGGAGTTCCCAGCTTACGGCACAAACCTTTTCCTCCCAGACATCACCGTACGCCGTTGCGAAACTGTAAGCCTCAGTCTGTGGAATCGTGCCACTAATATCAGTCGTGAAGCGCTGACCCGACTCTATGACCGCACCCTGGCTGAACATATTGTGGTTGGTATAGATCTCTTGTCTAATTCCGGTAATACCACCCCCCGAGTCGTCTGAACTTGTTTGGATTTGAGTCGATTTTTCCAAACACCTGAGCTTCACCCGAATGCCCTTGAGTGAGAGGTTCATTCTCGGTGTACAGCTCACCGTCACATTGTAGTCCTCACCCACCCCCACCACCGTGTTCGGTGTGGTGACAACGACCGAACTTAACTGACTTCTAAACAGGAGCGTGTGGACCCAGGTCAACACCAATATGCCGAAAAAGAAGTACCCAAAAATCGGGGCAATCAAGAAACTTCCAGCACTAATGAACAACATGACGAGATTGAAAGCCATTCCTTGTTTGGCCCCCATGTCAGAGTCGACACGACCAGGGCCGTTGCGGTCCCAACTCAAACGTCTGGGAGTCACGCCCGGTTTCAGGCAGTATTGCTCGGTACATTCTTGAATTTTGGCCTTTGGGGAGTCGACCTCGATCCGCACATAATGGTCAATATTAAGGTCCGAACCGTGGTAGGTCACCGGCTCAGAGGGGCCCACAAAGGAGAAAGGAAAGCAGCGAGTCTCACCCGCCAACAAGTGGCCGACGCCATCGATCCGAGCACCATGGAACTCTTTGGAAACGGGAAACCCATAGCCGTGGCAGCGCCAGAAACCTGTCAATGTGATGGAGTCATAGGTCAGCGCTTGTTTGGCGACCACATGCACGGATCCAGAGATGGTCTCGCCACCTTGGTATTGGCGGTTCGGCCGATCAAACTCAATGGAGACCTCACACCGAGACATCACCAAACCCCCTCATCCACCATACCCAGGTACCAGCCCAACGTTCGTCCCCAACGGCTCTCAGTCTTGGACCGAAAAGTCGAACACCATTCACTCGTGAAGCCCACCAGCAGCCAGCGCTAAGTTCGTCAAAATCTTGCTCCCCATGCGTACCTTCATCTGTTCAATAAATTCCTCTGGCATCATTTCGTCCTTTCCTGCGCAATGTTCCAAGATCTCGACAAACACGGGCTTTAAGGTGCCCGTCAACATGTCCTTGATCAACACTGAGAGCACTGCTGCGCTCTGTTTACAGATGGACTCACCAACGCGCTCGCCGAACTTATTGATGAGCCAGGCGGCGGAGTCTGCCTTGACCCATTTGGCCAAATCACCCATGGCCCAGGAACCCACACCTGAAGCCAGGAACGAAGCGACGCCACTGATGACAGCTGAGCGGGCGATGGCTGCCACATCCCACTCAGATCTCAAGCCCGCTTGAATCTCTGCTCCCTGGACGACCGTCCCTTTGGTGACGCTGGTTGCCACAGCCACACCCCCGCTAATCGCCATCTTGGCGACAACGGCCTCGGCTCCAACGGCGGCGGTCACACCGCCAGACGCCAATACTGCCAGTGCGGTGAACGCGCCGTCTCGGGTCCAAGTCAAGTGTTGGACTGCCCTATCTCCGCTGTCCTCCCGGTTGGCGATGTAGCTGTTCATCGCCTCGACCCACCGGTTTACATGCTGCTCAGTGGACGAGAGCGTTCTTTGAACTCCATCAATTGTGCTCGGGTCCGCCGTGCTCGCCTTGGAGCGGAGGCGCCAAATGCACCGCTGGGCATTGCTGTACAGGGACAAATCCGGCAGATCCGTGTTGCCGAGCCACTCGGAATACATGGTCTCCGCACCGCCCCAGAATGAGGTCCCGGCCTGCTGAACGAAGTGGTCATACCTGGACTTCTGGGCTTCAATTCGAATCTCTGCGGTGGTGGCCATCCCCTCCACCTCTTGCCAAAAGGTGATCAAGCCCGGATGGGAGCCGGCTTCTTCAACCCCTCGATTGTGCTGCTCGATGCAGGCGTACTCATTCATGCGGAAGATGACTTCCGGGTGGGGCATGAACCCAGTCATGATTCGAGCATCCAGCTCCAAGGCTGCAAGGGTTGCCCACTGGACTTTAACACTGAATGCGTTCCATTCGGCTGTGAGTTCGGCTCGACGGGCCTCCCACATTTGGTCTGCGCGGCCACCGTTGCTCTGGGTCTGAGGCGAACGCCCAACGCCGGGATTCGCCTGCTCAGTGTCTGGCCCAACGTCCATTCCACTGTGCTCCATAGTGTCGTACCCTACCCCCAAGACTCACCCCGCTGTGCCACTTATTATATCAAGTTGGACTGGACACTTGTGGTCTTCAGGGTTGAAGTTTCGTGAATGCCATAGTTCTTGCCACATTCCTGGCACTTAGACCCATGCAAGTACACAAGCCCCACAAGGCCCATCAAAGTCGCCACAAGGACACGGCAAGATGATGCAAACCCAACTTGGGTAGACCGAGTTCTTCTAAGCCTAGGGTCGTGTCAGTTTCGTCCTCGCACCCAATCCAGCTGGATATCAAACCCTACCTTTTTGCTCAAGGGCTCGTCCTGACGAGGCGCAGGCCGAAGGTGTTGAGCATGGGATCGGTGTGGGGATTATTTGGATCGAGCCCATACCGAAATGCCACACGTCCGCCGCCAGGATTGCTTCCCCAGGAACCACCCCGATAGACGTGGGAGAGCCCAGATTTAGGCCCATCTGGATCAGCACCTTGGCTGCTACTGTAGTAGGTGTCATCATAAAAATCCCAGCACCACTCAGTCACATTGCCACTCATATCGTAAAGCCCCCACCCATTGGGCTGCTTGGTCCCCACTCTATGGGTGCGTTTTTCACTATTAGACCAGGTCCAAGCCACATC
>CAWVVG010000468.1:0-3071 GCA_963932775.1 uncultured bacterium | reverse complement strand
CCATCGCGATCGGGAGTGCTGGAATGCTGTAGAGCATGTTCGGGCCGCCGTTTCCGGTGGGAACACTGAGTTGTTCGGCATGGCACAAGTGCGCGAACGAGTACCAGTTTTCAGGCGACGAATACAGCCGCCTGCTTCAGCGCATGGAGCGGCAGGGGTGCGAAGCGCCGTGACGGTGGGCGCGGGTCGGACTCCCGCCGCCTCCACCGTCCCTCGTTGCACACGGGGTCACTGGCCACCGGTCTTTTGGTCGCTGCGAGTCTGTGAGGCCTCAGTGAGAGTGTGTCCCACCCGACCCGTGGCCATGGCTCTTCTTCTCTTCGACGGGCGCTTCCGAGGGCTCCTCGGTCGCCTTTTTGGCCGGTTCGTGCCCATGCCCATGTCCGTGGCCGTGGCCGTGTCCATGCCCCTGTTCTGTTTTGGAGGGCTCCTCGGTGGCAGCATCATCAGAAGTGGGCTCCGGAACCGTTGGGTTGGGGTTTGCGACGGCCTGCGTGTCGGGTTGGTCGTCGTGGTGGACTTCATGTTGGGCTTCTTCGTCCCCATGAGAGTCCGCATGCTCGCTCTGGTGCATGTAGCCGTTGACCTGGTAGACAAAGAGTCCGGCGCCTGCCAGCACAAGCCCTGTGTTGGCCAAGGCCGAAAACCGCTCAAAGGACTGGGTAGCGCGCCAGGCCTTGAAGACCCCGAGCATCACGGTGAGAGCGGCCACCTGACCCAACTCTACACCGACATTGAATGCGAGAATCCTCGAGATCAGTCCTTCGTCACCCAGTGGCAATTCCTGGAGCCGAGTCGACAGGCCGAAGCCGTGGACGAGACCGAACATGAACACCATGGCCAGGAGGTTGGGAGCCCGGATGCCGAGCGTCTTTTTAAATCCGCCCAGGTTCTCGAAGCCCTTGTAGACCACGCTGAGGGCAATGACGGCATCGATGAGGTGGGCATCGGCCGTGACGCCAGCGAGCGTGGCGCCCAATAGCGTGATGCAGTGGCCGAGGGTGAATGCGGTGATGAACCGGACCACATCTCGAAATCCCGTCAGGAAGAAAATCACTCCGAACAAAAAGAGCAGGTGGTCGTAGCCGGTCACCATGTGCTCGGCACCGAGCCAGATGTACTCCAGGATGCCCCCGTCAGCCATCGTGGCGCTGGAGGCTTCCGAGATGCCATGGGCCTGGGCGCGAGACGAGAAGGTGGCCAGAGCGGTGCCAACGAAGGCAACCCCCGTCATGGATGCCCAGCGCGTGAAAAAGGTCGGCAAAGAATGTGGCGTGTGGAGCATGAACGGGTCACCGTTGCACTGGGTCAACCCGGTGCGGTGGAGGTTTGTCAGATTCCCTAACTTCTTCGCTGTATGACCGAATATTAACGGTTCGAATAGCTGGAGACATATTTCTCGTTTTGCACATGCACTTTTGGTCCATGGAGAGAGGAGGACATGAACAATGGGGCCGCCGTAACTTTGGTGCTCGTCTTTGCTTGCAGTCTGTTTCCAGTCACTTTGGTGTCATCCTGCCCGTTCCAAGGAGCGAGGACTGACCCCGGCTCGACGGTCTGCCTAGCCTTTGGGCCTGACTGTCGGAACCTGTTCCAGGAGTATCGAGTCCTGGGCACGGAAGCCTATAAAGCCCCACTGAGGCCAGGGGCCGCAGGTGCTCAGCGCCTTCTTGATGCGCTGTTTCATAGCAGGCGGAAGGGCACTTCGAACTACCACCGGTTGCGCGGGCCAGGGTCCTACGCTGTCGATGATCTTGAGCCCCCTCAGAGCGCCTGGATGGGTGCGCAACACATTGCTGTCGATTGACGCCACCTGAATCGAGGCATCACGGAGTTTCTCCAGAGAGGCCAGGTGGCCACCAGTGTGCACCAGTCTGCCAAAGAAGGTTTCAGGCCGTTCCTGTCTAGCCTGGAGTTCGATGCTGAGTCCCAGCCAACCGCTGAGTGACGTCGTGTCGTTGTAGCCGAAGGTCATTCCCCGAAGGTCGTCCAGTCCTGTACCGCTTGTACCCTCTCGAATCACGATGTCGCAAAAGCAGCGTGGGTGGTCGGCATACCGCACATCGTCGAACAAAGGGGCAAGCTCCAAGAGGTCGAAACCCGCCTGCGTCCGAACACCTAAAGGGACGGCTGCGGGTGCACACAGGAAGCCCAGCTCTGCACGGTCGTCCGCGAACGGATCTGAACTGCCAATCGTTGGCCCAGAAAGCTTGGTTCGAGACATGAGCGACACGGGAATGCCCAGTCTTTCTTGAAGCGTCTCCCGGACCTTCTCAAAAAAGGGCAGGGGAATGCCCGGAGCCAACCAGGTCACCATGCGGATGGAATCCATGTGCAAACCGCTCCCGCTGTGTGCTTTCGAGTGGGATAGCCGCCTGAGCCAGCGCAACCCAGCTCAAGAGAGAAAAAAGCTGGGCCGCTGAAGTGGGGTCGAATCGGTCCGTAGCGGTGTAGATACCTTCGGCTAAGCTTGGGGCATGTCTCCGCCATTCATTCTTTGCGCAGCCCCATTCTACTCGTCGCAGCTGCCGCCTGCCATGCCGCCGAACAGGTCGTGCTCGTCTTCGTCTTCTTCCTCGTCTTCGCAGTCGTCGCCTTCGCAGTCGGTTTCCACCATGCACTCGCCTTCGTTGATGACCACATCCCCGTCCATGGAGTCAGCCCAGAGGGTGAGTTGACCACTGGCCATTTGTATCTGGGTGTCGTCTTCGATGTCCAGGATATGCAGTGTCGGGCTGGCGGAGTCGGCAAAGCGTACCCCCATCAGATCGTCCAACATGAAGGTGGGTAGGTCATCAAACACATCGCTGACTAGCTCCCAGTTCATCTGGACTTGGAGGGCAAAGTCCTCGGAAAAGATGAAACCCAAGTCCTTGTCGCCGGGTGCTTCAAAGGTGAGGTCAAAGCTTCGACCGTTGTCCGGATTGACGTCGACCGTAATGATGGTGGTGTCATCCACGCGGATCGTGGTTGAGTCGTCGCCCAAGCCCAGATTGGTGAGCATGAATGCATCATTGCTGGCGGCGTAAGCCAGAGCACCGTGTACCCCGGCCATATTGAGAATGAAGGCC
>CAWVVG010000467.1:0-3072 GCA_963932775.1 uncultured bacterium | reverse complement strand
CACAGCGCCCGATGGGGAGTTTCAGCAGCTGAGCGCAGGGTTCGGGCACACCTGCGGACTGACAACCACCGGGGAAATCACCTGCTGGGGCCGAAGCGACAATGGTGAGATCATCCCTCCTGAGCTTTGAGCTTTTAATCCCATGCGGCGGGTGGTCACCGATGGTTTCTACCAATCCCATCGGACGACCAGCATATGCTGCTACACTAGCGACTCAGACACACAGGGGTTGCCCGTTGCGAGCCAAAATCACATTCGCCTTGTGGATCTTCGCCACCGGCTGCGTCAACGACAAGTCCCTTGTAATGATCGACAGGGACCTGGGTGTCAACCAAGGACCCGCCGAGGACTCGGCCGCGACGACCGGAACCGACAGTGGCGCCGGGAGCGCTGACGACTCCGGAACATCCACGGGCTTCGTGGAACCCGAGGGCATGATCTTCCTCTCGGGCGGCACCTTCGACATGGGGTGTACCCCAGCCCAAGAAGCCTCCGGTGAGTGCATCGACGACGAGTACCCGGTCCATGCAGTGACCCTGACCCACGACTTCTGGATCGGTGAGAACGAAGTGACCCAGGGCGAGTTCAACACCTTGATGGGCTTCAACCCCTCCGAGTTCCCCACCTGCGGCGACGACTGTCCGGCGGAGTGCATCACTTGGTATGCCGCTGCCGCCTACGCCAACGAGAAGTCCGTGCTGGAGGGCCGGCAGCCATGCTACACCTGCGAAGGATCCGGCACCCGCGATGCTGAAGGCGAGTGCCGGTTGGCGAGCAATGTGGTGTGCGAGCCCGCAATGGAGCCCTACGAGTGCTCCGGGTACCGGCTGTCCACCGAAGCCGAGTGGGAGTTCGCTGCCCGCTGCGGCACCGACTACCTCTATTCAGGTTCCGACGATGCCCTCGCCGTGGCTTGGGCCACAGAGACCAGCGGCGGCTTTACCCACCCAGTGGGACAGCTGCCCCCCAATGACTGCGGGCTGTACGATATGAGCGGCAATGTGTTCGAGTGGAACCACGACTGGTACGGCAATGACTACTACACCACCACCACCGATGCCGACCCCACGGGGCCCGAAACAGGCGTATTCCGCAGCTGCCGTGGAGGCGGCTGGCGCCACACGGTCGACGATGGCCACGGCCACCTCCGGGTGGGCGCACGCATCAACCGGCCGCCCACCCTGCGAGACCGGGGCCTCGGCTTGCGCCTGGTGCTGACCCACCCCTCCGAGTAGAACCGAACTGCCACCGCGAGTGGCCATGCTTTTCTATTCACATTGAAGCGAAAAGGCGTATGATGCGTTGCAACGCACTAATGCTCGTTTAGCCACTCGCCTGGAACCATGACATGAACCGATTGTTCACCCTCGCCTTGATGACCACCGCCTGCAGCGACAACTCCCTGAAGGTCGTTAACTCCGCCCCCGAAGCGGAGATTACCTACCCCACGGAGGGCGCCGAGGTGCTCGAGGCGGTGGAACAGACCTTGTATGGCTGGGTGGCCGACCGGGATGGCCCCACCGAAGATCTCCGGGTGCGGTGGTTCCAAGGGGCGGACACCCTGCTGTGCGATGATGTGGTGCCAGACTCCAGCGGCGATGTATTCTGCACGGCAGCCTTCGAGATGGACGCCGTGAGCGTTCGGCTGGAGGTGGTCGACAAGCGCGGCGGGCTCGGCCAAGACTCGGTGGACTTCAAGATGGTCCCGACCGATGCACCCACCGCCGAGATCCTGCGGCCGGAAGGCGAATTTGGTTTCTATGTGGGCCAGTTAATCACCTTCGAAGGCGTGGTTGCCGACGGCGAGGACGAAGCGAGCACCCTCACCGCCACGTGGGAGAGCACCATTGATGGGCCACTCGACACCATCGAGGCGAGCCCCAACCCCTCCGGCGAGCTGCTGGGCTTTGGCGAGCTCACAGAGGGCGAGCACGGCATCACCCTGACGGTCACCGACTCCACTGGCAAGCAGGCCACAGACAGCGTGGTGGTGGCGGTTGGAGCCTCAAATTCGGCGCCCACCTGCGAGATTACAGCACCCGAGACCGGCAGCATGTTCACAAGCGGCGACACCATCACTTTCGTCGCAGATGTTCAAGACGTGGATGTGCCCTCGGACTGGCTGAGCGTGGTGTGGACTTCAAGTGTGGATGGCGACATCGGCACCTCCACACCCGCAACCTCTGGCGAGGCCAATCTGGTGACCGACGCCCTCACCGCGGACACACACATCGTGACCCTGACCGTCACCGATGAGCAAGGTGGAAGCTGTACCGACACCATCACCACCACCATAGGCTCCCCCCCCGAAGTGGTCATCACCGCTCCGGCAGATGACGCGGCCGTGCAGGGCGGCGACCCTGTCACCTTTGAGGGCTGGGTCAGCGATCTGGACGAGGCGGCAGATCTGCTCGTCGTCGCATGGACATCCAGTCTCGACGGCCCCCTCGACTCGAGCTCCGCAAATGCCGATGGAGAAGCAGGCTTTTCCACGGCGACCCTGAGTGCCGGTGCCCACACCGTGACCCTTCAGGCAACCGATGATTCGGGTGAGACAGACTCAGACTCTATAGTCGTCAACGTGAACGGACAGCCGACGGTGGGTGCGGTCACCATCTCCTACACAGACCCAGAAGTCTGGACTTCCACTGCGCTCAGCTGTGTCGCCACCGCCACCGACTTTGAGGGCGAGAGCTTGAGCATCGCCTACACCTGGACCAACTCCACCGCCGGCACCACCCTCGTTGCAGGCGTCGATGACACCACGGTAACCCTCAGTCCGGAGTCAGCGAGTGCAGACGACACCATCGTCTGTACCGCCACCGCCACGGATACTTCAGGCGGATCTGGCAGTGGTTCTGACTCTGTACTGGTGGTCAACTCCACGCCCACGGCACCGACGGTGTCCATCAGTCCCGATGAGCCGGGCCCCTTCGACGACCTGGTGTGCAGCATCGATGCTGCAGCCACAGACCCAGATGGCGATGCACTGAGCTACGAACTCGTCTGGACAATCGATGGTGGCGCAAGCGGGTACAGCCTCGCAGGTGCCCCAGCTACTGCCACACTGAC
>CAWVVG010000466.1:0-3076 GCA_963932775.1 uncultured bacterium | reverse complement strand
CGCCATTGGACGAGCCCTCGGCCAGGAAGTGCCTCATGGAATCGCGGAGCGTCGCCCTGGCGACCCTCCGGCACTGTTTGCACGGGCCGATAAAATCAAGACCGCTCTGGGCTGGGAGCCCAAGTGGACCAACATCGACGACATTGTGTCTACCGCTGCTCAGTGGTCCTTAGCCCCGCGCTTCTAACCTGTTCAGTACGAACCAGTCAGCCCCAGGCTCATGGTGACGTCATCGTATTCGATGTCGCTGTGAAGGCCGTCTGCGCTGCCACGTTCTTTCCACGACACTCCACCCGCTACCTCAAAGTACCGGGTGACCCGAACCGATAGGTCGACACCCGCATTGAGCACGTGGTCATCCCGACTCACCTCACCCAAATACTGCTCAAACCGATACCCACCCGAAGCCTTGGCTCCAAAGCGATCTGCAAACATGCCCTCGTACCGAACGAAGACATTGTGAAAGTCTACGAAGTTGGTGAAGTAAACATCTTGGAAGTCCTTTCGGTAGCCCAATGTGAGGGACTGGCCCTCAATCGGCTTGTAGCCGAGCTCAACGATTCCAAGAATGCCTTCACTGAGCCCTGTAAGATCACGATCGAAACCCTGCTCTGCAGCATTGCCTTCTCCGTTCTGCCCCTGGACGGAGTTTTCGTCGTAGTCCATCTGGCCTACACCACCGATCAGGCCGAGTACAATCTTCTCAGTCAGGCGACCTCGAAGGCCAACAGTCGCCTTCCATTCGCTGCCGTTTGGGATTCCAAGGCTATCGCCAAACTCTGATTCAGAGAGACCGTCGCCCTTGGTGTCCACCAAGTTGTTTTCCCACGTAAACCAATGTTGACTATACGAGGCCACAATGGCGGTCTTAGGAAAGAAGCTCCACTTCAAGTCGATGCCAGGCCCATAGCCCACACGACTATTGAGGCTCGGACTTCCGTCGGCCGTGGCGTCTGCGGAAACATCGTATTTATCGTAGCTGAAGTCACCGCCCACATCGATGCTCAAAGATGACCCTGGACGAAAGCTAAGGCGCCCGCCAGTGTTGTTCATCAGGTGAGTAATGTAGGCCGATGTCGCATACGTTGCCTCAGTCTCACGGCCCGTCCGATGGAACCGTTCGTTGAGTTTCAACCCCACGATAGACCGATTCAGCGTCCGAAAATCCAAACCGAGTTCCACGTCATCGTAGCGGTTCAGGTTCTGGTGCTCTTCCTCTAAATATCGTGCTGCATCCATGTCCAGGTTGAACTGAACAGTTGTATCCTCCCCCTCAATGCCGAAGGAAAGTGAGGGATGCAGTAAAATCGCCGTTCCGGACTGCGGAGCGGCTCCAATTACGTTGCCTTCCTCAGCGGTGGTCTCACCTTCGGTAAGGTAGACATTGGACCGTCGAACCACGCGCATCTCAACGGATGGCACGAGCTCAATATTGCCTGCACGGATGTGATCGGGCTCGAGTGCAAGGGAAGGGTTTGAAGCAATAGACAAAGCAGTGGCAAGGCAAATACTTGCCACCCGGCCCCACCCTGCGTTTTTATCCTCACACTTCACTTCAACTCTCTTTGTCCATGCAGCGGCTGTTAACCCATATAGTCTGCGCCTTCAGCCACACTACAATCTAATTAAAGGGGCTTACGTCAGCGGGGTCGACGCCAATAACCATAAAATAATCATCCAGAGCCATAGAGTCATCCCCTTCGGTCAGCCCCGACTGGGTGACCTGGACGTCAGATGTGCCGTCACTGCTAGCACCCTCGCCCACACATCCCGCAGCGTCCGAAACGAACTGACGTACCTTCGCCAGACCTACGACCACTTTCCGAAACTCGTGTTCAGCGCGCTGCGTACTGGAAATGCCCTGCGCCTCCTTCATCGCGCCGCTGGCCCGCTCTGACACCATCATGAGCGCCCGAACATTGGACAGCTTGTTCTGAACACACCGAATCATTTCCTCGTCGTTCTGTCTCCGCGCAACCTCCTGGAGCTTGGAGACCGATTTCAGCCCACTCATCATCTCTTCAAGAGCACTCCGGACATACTGAACCATCTCACGCGGGTCTCCGACTTGGGAGCCGCCGGTAACCGGGGCACCGTCTTGAGCATTCACAGGCATCGATACAAAAAGATAAGCGACCGCAAAAAATGTCAATAGTCTACGTTTCATAGCGTATATCTCCAGTATCTAATGGCCAAAGGCCTATGTTGAGGACAGGGCGAATGGGAGGAAAATACTCTCCGTCACTTCTGCTGAGAAGCGCCAGCGTCTAACCTTGCCCTTCACACATTTTTCAATCAACTTGTCACCAGTGGCGTTCTCATCAATGCGCACTGTGGTGACTTTTCCGCCAACAATGTCAACGCTGATGGCCAACCGGCCCCCAATGTTTGGATTCTCCTTGAGGCGCTGCTCGTAGCAATACTGAACCTGACCCTTCTTCTTGGCCACTACGCTCTTTATACTTCCAGCGTGCTCGGAACTTCCGGCGTCGATGGCACCCAATGACGCCTTGCCCACCACTTTCGTTGCCGGCCCTGCGCCCACTTCAGCTGACCCACCACCGCCCTTGGCAAGGTCACCAATCTTGGCATCCTGCCGACTTCCCGAGCCACCCTTCTTGACACCCAGGTTGTCTGACGTAGCGACTTCAATGCCGTCCACGTTCTGCAGAGCATCCTGAATACTACCAATTGAGGCATCCGAGTCTGCGAAGAGGTCCTCCACCATACCATTGCTCTTGGTGTCCCCTCTGGTACCAATGAGCGCCGCAAGTAGCTTCGACTTCTTCATCATGTCGTCGCGTTTCTTCGCCGTTTCTGCCGCAGCTGCCGCTTCTTTTTCCTGGGCTGTCTTCGGCTTCTTCTCAACCTTCTTCTCCTCAACCTTCTCTTCTTCTTTCTCCACCTCTTTAGATTCGCCACTCTCAATCTTTTCGACCTCAACCTCTGGCTTGTCCTCCCGATCGGGAGGTTGAATGATCTCCACAAACCGGTCTGGTATTTCCTCCAAGGAAGTGATCTCAGATGGGTCCGTGTTCCACACATAGATCATCAACACAGCGGCCATGGCCGTAAA
>CAWVVG010000465.1:0-3081 GCA_963932775.1 uncultured bacterium | reverse complement strand
GGCGATGCGGATGGCGATGCGGATGCGGATGCGGATGCGGATTCCGATGCGGACTCCGATGCGGATGCGGACGGCGATTCGGATTCGGATGCGGACGCCGACGCAGACTCCGACGCAGACGCGGATTCCGACGCGGATTCCGACGCGGACGCCGATGCGGATGCGGATGCCGACGCGGATTCGAGCGTGGCCTGTGCAGAGGACGCCCTTCGATACACGGTTCGCGTCACCGACTCAGGCGGGGAATGTGACCCTTGTGACCACGACGACACCTTGGTGTTTCCGGTTGAAATTAAGAACAACGGATCCTCTGCCTGCACGGTGACCCGAAACAATGGCTGTGTGGCCGATTCTGTGGAAATTCATGTCTCTGGCCCCCACGGTGGATTGGCGGCGACGGGTTCGCCAATGTGCACCGAAGCCATCGAAGTCGATGTACTCGACCCCGGCGAGTCGTTGACTGGGACGGTGATGATGGACGGGCCCTTGGGCTACGGAAACTTCGCTGCAATTGCCGATTTTACCGACCATCACAGTGGCCATACTTCGATGTCATTTGCCTCTGAGTAGTCCTCAGTAGCAGAGGGATTCGCAGTCGCCGGCGGATGCGCGCAGGCACACCTCTCCGAAGGTAGCGCCGCTGCGCTCGGTCCAGGTCTCCTGGTCGAGGTCCCAACCCCAGGCATCGTTGGACTGGCCGCAGTCGGTCTTTCCACCGAAGATGAGCAATTCGTCTTCAGACAATGTGGCCGCTCCAAAGTACCGTCGTTCGGGCGCTTCGATGTCCACGTCCACGAAGTCCGCCGGGAAGTCACAGAACCCGTACGCAGGGTTTTGGTAGGAATCGCCGGACTCCAGCTTACTCCACGAATTATCAGACAATTCAAAGGCCCAGACCTCGTTGGTATTGCCGAGGTTTCCATCGTCGTGGCCCGCCCACATCAGGAGACGATTGCGGGCACCATCGAACAACAAGCTGGGCATGATTCGGCCCAAGGGTGCGGCTTCTGTGCCATCACTCAGCTCCGTCCAGGTTTGAGATCCAACGTCATAGGCCCAGAGGTCTGTAAAGAAGGGGCCGAACAGGGCATTCTCATCGGCACCGCCGTAGACGTACATGGTGCCACCATCGTCCGATACGGTTGCCGCATGGAACAACCGTTCGCCGGCATCGGTGTCATCGTCGAGCTCAGTCCAGCTTTGGTCGACGAGGTCGTAGCTCCAGAGGTCACCGACTGGCAGGTAGCTGGTGGAGCTGGATGTGCTGTTTCCTCCGTAGACCAAGAGTTGGTCGCCGGAGACGACCATGGTGTGGGTGACCCGAGGCCGTGGGCCATCGTCCGAAGGAAGCTCACTCCAGGTATCGGTCTCCAAGTCGAGGGCCCAGACATCGGTGAACAGGTCGTAGTTGCCGCTTGCAGCTTCCCGGTGTCGTCCGCCATAGACCAGCATCTGGCCTCGGGCTGCATCGAGGGCGCTCGCGTGTCGGATGCGGGCATGGGGAACCATTCCAGATGTAGCAATCTGACTGAAGTTGTTGCAGTCGGGGTGAAATGCCCAAGTCTCACTCAGGTATTCAGGCTTCGGGATGCAGTTCTGAGGCATGCCTTCGTCGCCGCCGAAGATGACGAAGCGTCCACGGGCGGCATCCCAGACCCCATTGACTTCACCCCGGGTAGAGGGCAAGTCGTAGGCCCGTTCCTCACAGTCCGCTCCTCCAGCGCCCCCGTCCGCAGTATCGGAGGGGCTGGAGGCCTCCTTGGTTCCACAGGCGGCAAGCATGAACAAACTAATGGTGCGCATCAAATCTCCAGGGTTGGGTCCCAGATGGTGAATTCGGCAGAGTCTTGGCCCACAACTGTGGGACCACCCTCTGCCGACTCTTTGGTGGGGTCGAGCACGGTAATCTCTACGTGGGCAACCTTGTCGTGCAGGTCTTCGGGCGAGGCATCCCAGATGAGGAGCCCGCCAGTATATTCCTGGGCTCCTGCTTGGTAGTTGCATCGGAATTGAGAGTAGGGGGTTCCCCAGCCCATCTCGGTGCCATCGATCGTGCCGACCAAGCGGATGTGGTACGAGATTTCGAGGTCCAAGTAAATGCCGCGGACCGCAATGGTCGAGTGAAATCCACCCTGGGGTCCATGAATGAGTTCGACATTGGTGTCGCCAGCTTGGTCAAATTCTTCGTAGGAGAGCTCCCCGTGGCCAGCCACAATTTGAGGGTCGGTTCCAGCCGCACACGTTTCGACGACGGCCTTCGTTGAGCTGGTATCGCCTTCGTTGGCGGTACACCCGGCGAGCAGAATCAATATGGCGACTCGAAGCATGAAGGCCATCTATGGCCATTGGCTGGCCGGTGCCATTGTCAGGGAACGGTG
The DNA here is from genome assembly GCA_963932775.1 of uncultured bacterium. Taxonomy (GTDB): domain Bacteria; phylum Myxococcota_A; class UBA796; order UBA796; family UBA796; genus UBA796. Next base: position 703 of record CAWVVG010000465.1, on the reverse strand, counting down.
GCCTCAAGTGGGTCGATTATTCGCAGTCTACGATCTCGGGAACCCGGCCATCATCGCTGTGGCGGACGATGGTGCCGTGGTTGTCGCCCACAGAAAATAAGTCTCCTCCAAACCACCACGTCGCGTCATTGTGGCGCCATACTGCGTGGAGGTGGTCGCTTGTGAGTGGCAGGTCAGGTTGATCCCAGCCGGCACCATTCCAGCGAGCTGTGACCCCGTAATTGCCACCGATCCATACGTCCTCGCCCGGCGCTGTGTAGACGCCGTTGATGGCCTGGCCCAAGCCATCGGTGTTCACTTCTGTAAATTCCGTTCCATCGAAGTGAAGCACGAGTGCACCGACGAGGCCTCCCACGGCCCAAGCATCAGTCTGGGATGCGCCACGAATCGTTAGCAGGCGTCCGTCAATGCTGTACTGTTCGAGCTCAACGCCGTTCCAGAAGTAGGCGATGTCTTGGCCCACGAACCAGTTGTTCCAAACCTTGAACAGGACGTTTGGCAGGTCCGTTGCAATCGCCTCCCAACTCTCACCATCATGTCGCCAGATTTCTCCACTGTTTCGCCCCGCCCCGACACGGCCTCCGGTCGCCCAGGTGACTCCCTCATCCATCCAGACACCAAAGAGTGTCGCCTCGGTTGGAATGTCCATTCGAGACCTCACCCCATCCTCTTCGGAGAGGACTAGCCCGGATTCTCCCACTGC
>CAWVVG010000464.1:0-3082 GCA_963932775.1 uncultured bacterium | reverse complement strand
CCACGATGTTCTCCTGGGGTGCCGGAATCACAAAGTCGATGGCCATGGTGGTGCCGCCCGCAGCAGCGGCCGAGGTTCCCGTGAAGAAATCCTCGGATGCGACGGTGCCCATGAAGGGCAGCTCCATGTGAGTATGGGGGTCGATGCCGCCAGGAATGACGTACGCACCCCCCGCATCGATCTCTCGGGCGCCCGCAGGGGCATCCAAGTCCAGACCGACCGCTTGAATGATGCCATCGGCAATCAGAACGTCTGCACGTTGTTCACCAGATGCGTTTACGACCGTTCCGCCGCGAATAATGATCGACATGGGTGTCTCCGTCTTATCGTTCGTTCAGCTCGTCGTACGCGTCGGGACGACGGTCGCGGTAGAACTGCCAGGTGTTGCGGACTTCGTCGATCATCGACAAGTCCAAGTCGGCGATGACAAGCTCGTCATCGTCCTCAGAGCCACAGGCTTCGAACTGGCCCCGTGGGTTCACAAAGTAGGAGTTGCCGTAGAACTTACCGATGTTCCACGGAGCCTCGGTGCCGACCCGGTTGATGGCGCCAACGAAGTAACCATTGGCGACCGCATGAGCGGGCTGCTCGAGCTTCCAGAGGTACTGGCTGAGTCCGGCGACTGTGGCCGACGGGTTGAACACGATCTCTGCACCATTCAGCCCCAAACAGCGCGCGCCCTCAGGGAAGTGGCGGTCGTAGCAGATGTACACACCGACCTTGGCGTACTTGGTATCAAAGACGGGGTATCCACCGTCACCAGGGGTGAAGAAGAACTTCTCCCAGAACCCTGCGACTTGGGGGATGTGCTGCTTGCGGTACTTGCCCAGGTAGGTGCCATCGGCGTCGATTACTGCGGCGGTATTGAAGTACACACCCCGTCGGTCTGCCTTCTCGTACAAGGATGCAACGATCACCATGTCGTACTTCTTGGCGTACTCGGCGAGGGCATCGGTCGTAGGGCCGGGAACCGACTCTGCAGCCGCATACCAGCGCGGGTCTTGGCTGGGGCAGAAGTACGGTCCGTTGAAAATCTCTTGGAGGCAGAGAATCTGAACACCCGCTTCACCGGCCTGTTCAATGAGCGGAATGTGCTTGTCGTACATCGCTTTTTGAATGTCCGCGACGGGCACGCTCTCGTCGTTAATGGGATTGCTGCACTGGATCAGGGCGCACTTCACAATGTCATTCTTGGATTCAGCCATGGTTCTCTCCTGAGATTCTGTTGTACGTAAACTTCAGTTGGTCCGGGGTCACAACCGCCGAAGCGATCGCGGGGGCCCAGCATCAATCATCGAGAGCATAACAGGCGGTCATCCAATGCAAACAATCTTCGAGCAGTCGATAAGGTTGGAGCATGGACATCAAGGGTAGCAACATCAAGCACCTGTACACCCTCTGGCCCATCAAATCAGAGCAGGAGCGTTGTGCAACGAGTAATGCTCAGCCGATTTGTCGGTCACCCCCGAGGACGCTAGCATTCCATATGCGCTTCACCCCTCTTGCCCTCTTGCTGACCGCCTGCCCTGCAAAGCAGACCACGCCCCGTTCCGGCACGGACACAGCCAGCGTGAGCTCATCTCCGGACACAGCGACCACAGGGGATACCGCTGGGAGCGCTGGAGATTCCGCCGGAGAAACCGGTGGGCCCCACCCAGGCGAGCCCTGTGAGACCTGGGGCGCGCCCGAGGTGGTCGGCCAAGTCTCGGACCCATCTCTCACCGAGATCTCCGGACTCGCGGTATCTCGAGACAACCCAGGCGTACTCTGGGTCCTCGAGGACTCCGGCGCTTCACCGGTGCTCACCGCCATCAACACGACGGGTGACACCTTGGGTACCCTCACCTTTGAAGGCGTGGACAACCAAGACTGGGAAGACCTCGCGCTTGGACCATGCGGCGATGAGACCTGCCTGTGGGTGGGCGAATTCGGAGACAACGGGAACTCCCGAGAGTCCGTGAGCATCCTGTGGGCCACAGAACCCGAGGTCCCCGACGAGCCTGGCTTTAGCCTCTCCGTGACACCAGACGTACAAGCCTATCAGTACCCGGAAGGACCCCAAGATGCAGAAGCCTTGGTGGTGAACCAGAATGGAGAGCCCCACGTCCTGACCAAGCGCACGGACATCACCACCCGCATCTACCGAATTCCACTCGCACCCGGCACGACTTCCGCCGGAGTCTTGCTGGGAACCATGTCCACTGGAAGCATTTCCGGCTTGCCAACCTCCACCACCGCGGCAGACCTGTGGCCGGATGACAGCCGCCTCATTGTCCGAGGCTACCTGTACACCTTTGAGGTCGTGCTCGGTGACAGTGGATTGGACTCAGCACCCACTGGCGAGTCCCGTCCGATCAACACAGGCCTCGAGCCCCAAGGCGAAGCCATCGCATACGACCCTCCAGGTCGGGCCATCTGGCATGTGAGCGAGGGCGCCAACCCATATTTATGGCGAGTGCCCTGCGAGTCTTGAACAACAAGCACCGGGCTCAGTGAGCTTCATTCTGGATTGTCCGAAACCCGGCTTCCCGATTGTTTTTTTCCTAAAGTTGCCGACCCAGCCCACCGGAGCTAACGAGGGCGCCCTTGGAGGTGACTATGTGGATTCTGATCGCGGCTTTGGCCTGTACTTCTACCGAATCGACGAACAACAACCCAACTCTGGATGTCGCAGATAGCGGCGGCCCCACCGAAGCCATGTCTACGGCTCCCGAGATTTGGGGCCTCACTCCTGCTGAAGATCGAACCGAGACAGGCGACTTGGTCGAGATCAACCTCCAGGCAAGCCTTGAAGAACGCGATTGGTTCGGCGAAGGCTCCTTCGAGGGTTGGACCTATGATGGAAAATGGCCAGGACCCGTGATTCAAATCACCGAAGGCCAGACCCTTCGCGTCAACTTCCAAAACGAACTGGAAGACGAGACCACAATCCACTGGCACGGGCTGCGCATCACCGACGATATGGATGGTGTACCGGCAATCCAGGACCCAGTCGTGACGGGCGATACCTTCGTCTATGAGTTCACCCCACCCGATGCTGGCACCTACTGGTACCACCCACACGTCCGCTCCCACCAGCAAA
>CAWVVG010000463.1:0-3085 GCA_963932775.1 uncultured bacterium | reverse complement strand
ACTCCCAACGGGAGTATCACCAAGAATGGGCATGGCTTCCCGTCAGCGTTTTAGCGGGTGTGGAGAGAGCCGTTGTGCATACAAATTGCGGCTATCTGCGGCTATGGTTGCCCAGATGTATACACAAACTTCGGGTCAGTGGGATGGGGTTCAATACCGCCCACCTTTGGTGGCATCACAGCTCCAACGCTACCATCCATTGCACTCCACGTTGAGCCTGGGCATCTCGACCCCGTAGTCGCTGATGCGCAGGGTGAAGTCGGTTGTTGACCCGTGGGTGTAGGTGTCTGTCCACCACCGATAGTCGCCGGTTGAACACGCTGAGTCCTCCCATGTGTCTCCCCACCCTGCAACGGCCCATTCAGCTACAGTCTCGCTGCCGCCGGTGCAGGTGCTCCATGTGTCGTCACCGGTCATCGCCATACAGAAGCTAGGGCAGATGCGCTCTTCTGGGGAGTTGAAGTATGTGGCGTCGGCCCACCCGCCGCCCAAACCGTGGGCATCACATTCCCCATCTGGGACGCGTGCCTGGGGCTGGGTGCACAGACTGCCATCCAGCTCGTTGCATCGGAATTCCATCCACGACCCGCCGGTGTCGGATTCCACCAAGACCACATCGCCCCAGTCGTCCGGGCAGGCCTCGTCTGAGTCATCGCAGTCTTGATCGATGCCATCATCACAGATCTCTTCGGCACCGGGGTAGGTGGTGTCGTCTCCATCGTCGCAGTCGGTGGCGTCGGCAACATGGTCAGGAGGTACATCACAGGCGGTGGTGGTGGTCTCGGCATCGCCGTATCCGTCGCCATCGGCGTCACGGTAAAAGGTCGACAATACGCCCTCATCCACCTCGTCATCACAGTCGTTGTCCAGGTCGTCACAGGTCTCGGTTAGGCCGGGCGCACAAAGTGCCGTCGTGTCGTCGCAGTCTTCGTCGTTGTCCACGAAGCCATCCGGGGATGTGCACGCCAAAGCCGTGTCCTCTGCATCACCAAAGCCATCTTCGTCCGCATCTCGAAAGAAGGTGGTCTCTACGTCTTCATCGATCTCACCGTCACAGTCATTGTCGACCTCGTCGCAGTCCTCCGCTCGGCCCGGGTACCGAGACGCATCCTCATCGTCACAGTCGCCGTCTTCCACGGTGACGCCATCGCCGTCTTCGTCAGTGCCGGCAGGCTCGCCCGTGTCATCAGCATCGGCGTCGGCGTCGGCGTCTGCATCGGCGTCTGTGTCGGCGTCTGCATCGGCGTCTGTGTCGGCGTCTGCATCGGCGTCTGCATCGGCGTCTGCATCGGCATCTGCATCGGCGTCGGCGTCAGCATCGGCGTCGGCGTCAGCATCGGCGTCGGCGTCAGCATCGGCGTCGGCGTCGGCGTCGCCGTCTGCATCAGCATCCGCGCTGGGGTCGAGTGCAGAGGTGTCTTTGTCGGACCCTTTACAGCCTAAGGAAAGCACCGTGAACAATGGCAGGGCCAGCAGAAGTCTCATGCAATCTCCAGTCTTTTGGAAGTATACGGCCATGCTACCTTAGAAAGACTGTTTCGGGGCTGACTTCTAAACGCACCAGTGCTGTTTTGGCTCACTCAGGCAGGTATGACTCGATAAGGGATGCAGGGATGTGTGACTCGTTCACAGCCAAGACCTCCATACCTGGACCAATCAGCTGCAAGCTCGGGAGGCCGAAGGAGCCGTCAGCTTCGGTGCCGATGTAGTTGTATGAAGTTGAAGCTCCAGGATCAGCCATGACGGGGTGAGTCAGACCAAAGTTGGTTGCCCAGGTGCCGAGGTCGCTGACTGACGGTGGTGAATAGGCGCTGTTCTCGATAATCAAAGAGAAGACGACAAACCCACGGTCCTTGTATGCATTGTACAGGTCTTCCAGACCTGGTGCCAGAGCCTGGCAAGAGCCTCACCAGAATGCCGATGTATCGATCAAGACGACCGAGCCACAGAAGTCTGAGAGGTAGACATCCTCTCCGTGTTGGTCGATAAGAGCGAAGTCTGGAGAGATCTGCCCGACGCCATATCCGGTCGGAGATGGGGTGGTGTCACACGGTCGCGTCGGGTACCCACCGATGTACTCGGGGCCCGGTTCTGCACCACCGTCTACATCAGCATCTGAGTCAGCATCCGCGTCAGCATCCGCGTCAGCATCTGCGTCGGCGTCGGCGTCGGCGTCGGCGTCAGCATCGGCGTCGGCGTCAGCATCCGCGTCAGCATCGGCATCCGCGTCCGCATCGGCATCCGCGTCCGCATCGGCGTCAGCATCTGCTTCTTCGCCGGTGTCTGGCTTGTCTTCATCCCCGCCACCACAGCCAACAGCCAAAGGAATCATCAACAACGAAATCTGTGCGAGACGCATGGGCCCTCCGAGGGGTAGAGTCTACCTTAATCTGGGTCCATCGCACAATGACGCCTCGGCCCCATCTCGTGACAGGACTGCAGACGCCCGACGACGGCTGGGGTTTCCGGGTGCATCCCGATGAGCGCTCAACGGTATCCGGTAAAATAAACGGCGTAAGGCACCGTACCGGTTGGAGTCTCCACACTCAATCTCCACTGAAAGAGAAAATAGAAGTCGTATGCGTAGACCGAATCTCTGTAGTCCACGATGAAGCTCTCGCAGGAAGTACCACTTTCAAAGGTTGTCGAGTACACGTCCTCACTCGGAAGCGTCAGACTCGCCGAACCAACCAAGCACGCGAAACCGGGGGACGGGGTCCCGTAGTCGAACGAACCCTCTAAATTGAAGGTGAACTCGAACTCCAGACCCGTGCTCGATGTGCATGCATACGCTTCGTTGATTCTTGCTTCCTCGGTCACCGTCGCACTGACGGTCGATGCGCACACAGTCAACTCCGTGAACGTGTTCACGAAAGTGATTGACGAGTTTTCATATGTGCCGGCAAATCTCGAAGGATCGCACCCTTCGCATGCCGGTGTATCGCCCCAGTCCCACAGCGAGTCATCGCCCGGGTCGCCGGAGTCATCGTCGGCATCAGAATCCGCATCGGCATCAGCGTCAGCGTCAGCATCAGCGTCAGCATCAGCATCAGCGTCAGCGTCAGCGTCAGCGTCTGCGTCTGCG
>CAWVVG010000462.1:0-3094 GCA_963932775.1 uncultured bacterium | reverse complement strand
GGTCGCGGCTGTACCGAAGGGACCGTGTGCTGGTTGGCGCCTCAATCTGGTCGTCATCGTCGCCGTCATCGTCATCGTCATCGGAAGCCTGAGGAATTCCTGGGCCATCCAAGGTGCGAGTGTGCAGCTCGGCTCCGTGAACCCAGGTGACACTGTTGCCGTCTGGAGTCCATGAGAGCCAGTCGCCAACGATGTCGGTGAGCTGGGCCTTGGGCAGGGACTCAGTGTCGGTATGGGTTCCCGGTTGGGGCATTGCGGTCACCCAAGCTTGGTGGTTCAACTTGTACGCAATGCGGGTGAAGTCTGGGCTGGGTGCAGCCTCGATGGCGCCGGGAAATGTGAGGTGCGTCTGGTTGTCGGTACCATCCAGCTTCATGCTCACAAAGTCGCTCTTGGCCGGCTCCCGATCCGGTGTTTCACCGACTGCCAGCCACCAGATACGCCCATCGTGAATGGTTAATCTTGGGGCCCGAAATCCGATCCCAGTGTCTGCCCAGGAGGTTTCGATGACCGTTGGAATCCAGCTTCTTCCACGCCGCGACAGTACGATAAATTCGTACCAGGGAATGGAGCCAAGGTTGGGCTGATTGTCGAGGTTGGGGTCTCGAAGGACGACGATTGTGTTCCCATCTGGACTGAAGACGGGATTCACCAACTGACCTTTGACTGGAAGCGTTTGTCGGCTTCCCATCCCTCGATTGTTTGTAATGTGGAGCCCGCCAGTGTTGGCCTTGTCTGACCATGAGGTCCACACCAGTCGCGTACCATCGGCGCTCCAGCGGGGTGCGAAACCTCCGCCGAGATCTCTCATCTTTCCTCGCTTATTTTCGACGATTACTCGCCCCATTGCGGAGTAAGCCAGGTCGCCGAAAGCGTTGAGGCTCGCCCAGCGGTTCAGCTTTGCTTTCACGGACTTGGGGGGAGTCGATTGCCACCGTGGAACGTCGTGGAACGTCCACTCCGCCTTTACGTGGAATCGAATTTCAGTGCGTTCTCCTTCCATGGTCAGTCGCCAGAGCTTTCCTTCTGCCCACAGGACGATGTCGCCATTGTCGGTCCAGTCCATCGCCGGGTAGACCCCATGAAGCGCGAACCCTTCCATCTGATCATGGTCGAGCCAATCCGCGATGACCCGCCGTTGTCGGGTCTCGAAATCCAGGTGCTCGAGCAGGGTCTTGTTTCGGTCCCGACTCACGAAGATTAGACCGGAGCCATCGGGCATGAGCAGGGGCCGAACGGCGCTTCCATTGCCACCGACTTCCATTCGACGGTGACCTGTCTTGCGGTCAAAGCGAATGATCTTCCACAGGCCCTTCAGGGGGTCTTCGTCATAGCTGAAGCGCCCCGACCGGGACGAAAACCAGATTCGATGCCCGTCCGTGGTCACTTCACCGGCATGGGGGAGTTCGTCTTTCGATGTCAGGGCAAAGCCGGCACCCCCATCAAGGTGGTACTGCCACAGCTCCGTGACGCCGATGCTGCGAGTATCGATGGTTCGGCGCCGGCCAATGAGCCATGGCCCTGCGGGATCCCAAACAGGATCGGTGACCCGTGCGCGGCTCTCGTTGGTGAACTGTTCTGCATCGCTTCCATCAGACGCCATGATCCACAGTTGTTCATTGCCTCCAGCATCCGAGACAAACGCAATGCGCTGGCCATCGGGGGAGTATCGAGGCTCTGTGTCCCAGGCCGCCCCCGAGGTGAGTCGGGTGGGTTGGCCTCCGGTCAAAGGCATAGACCAGATGTCACCGAGCAAGTCGAAGATTACCTGTTCCTCGTGCACGCTGACGCTCATCCAACTCCCTTCGCGGGTGTCAATTTCGATGGAGTGAGTCGGTCCGTGGGTTTGGGTGACGTCCCACTCGGCCACCTCAGTCTCGTCGGGTTTTTCAGTTTCCTCTGCTGAAATTGGCAAAGAAGTGGCGAACAACAAGGTCAGGGCGGTAAGCATGGCTGCACTTACCCCATGAAGGAGAACGAGTCGTGGGTCGTCGTGGACGCAGCAACAAGAATAGAGAACCGATTACGGTGGAGCTTACCCAAATGGCGCCCAAGGGTGCTGTCGGGTTGGATGAAAAGGGTCGATCTTGGCGGGTCTGGGGCGCACCGATTGGTGCGACCGTGACGGCTTGGCCTGGAAGGAAGCAAACGGCACGTCGGATTGAGCTGTTGGAGGCTCCACCGAATATGCAGACTCCACCTTGTCCGATCTTTGGTCTGTGTGGTGGCTGCCAATTCCAGGAAATGGGACTCGACCCGCAACGGGCGGCAAAGCTTGAGATGGTCGAGCGTCTTGTCGGTCATCCGTCGGAGCCCGTTCGCGGTGCCGATCAGGGATACGGCTATCGAAACAAGCTGGAGCTCTCGTTTGGTGTTCGCCGTTATCTCCCGGAAGCGGAGAAGGACGGGGAGTCAGATGGTACCTGGTTGGGCTTTCATCCTCCGGGGTGGTTCTCAAAAATCGTCCCGGTATCTCGGTGCGAGCTGGCATCCGAGGGCATCAATGAGGCCATCGCGGTGCTGTTTGAGGACCTGCCTCAGCCAGCCTGGGACAACCAGAGTCACACGGGACATTGGCGTCATGTGGTGTTCCGACAGGGAGAGCAACTGGTTGTGAACTTGGTCACGCACCCGGACGCGGATGAGGCCCAAGTGATGGCCGTTGCGCAGCGGTTGGGTGCACTCGAACATGTGGGCGGCGTGGTCTGGACCGTGACGGATCGGATGAGTGATGTGGCGAGTGGTGAGACGGCAGCAGTTCTGTACGGAGAGTCCACGGTGGACTTTGAGATGAACGGGGTGCGGCTTCGCTTGCCACACCAAGCATTTTTCCAGGTCAATACCGACGGTGCTCGCATTTTGTTCGAGACCATTCGAGAGGCACTGGGACCACCTGCCGGGGCCACTTTGTTGGACCTGTACTGTGGTGTTGGAGCCATCGGCTTGGTGCTCGGTCGAGAATATGAGCGGATCCTGGGTGTCGAATTGGTGGAGCCAGCCATTGAGGTTGCCCGGGAGAACGCGGCAATCAATGGGATAGAGAGCGAGTGGTACGCCGGGACGGTTGAATCGGTGCTGCCCACCCTCGATCTGG
>CAWVVG010000461.1:0-3095 GCA_963932775.1 uncultured bacterium | reverse complement strand
GGACGGGCCTCGGCCGCATTGCCAAGCAACAACAGTGGGGCCAGGCCGACCAAGAGTCCAAAGCGCATAAAAGACACCTTCCTTAAGCGCGCCCATCTTTGCATATTTGCGAGCTGGACTGAGAAGTCGAGTAGCATGGGTCGATGCTACCCATTGTCGCCGTCACCGCTGATCAGTCCGAACCGTCCGAGTCCATTGCACCCAACGAGGACGGAAGGATCCGCCCCACCCGGGCGAAGATCCATGTCTCGTCGGAATTGGTCTCCCATCTGAGAAAGAGCGGTGTGGAGGTAATCGTGCTCCCGCCCGGGCCCAAAGATCCAGAAAAGACGGCCGCCTGGGTGCTGGCCCACTGCTCGGCCCTCGTGATCACCGGCGGACACTTCGACATTCACCCAGCCGAGTACGGACAGACGGTCCAAGCCCGCATCGACCGGCTGGACCTGGGCCGCACGTCACTGGAGCTTGCACTGGCGCGCGCAGCAATCCAAGCAGACTTTCCAGTGCTCGGCATCTGTGGCGGCATGCAGGCCTTGGCGGTCGCTGGCGGCGGTACCTTGATTCAAGACATCCGCACCCAAGTCGAGCAATCGATGGAGCACGAACAACAGACCGATCCCTCCGAGCCCTGGCACCCGATCACCATCAAGCCTGGACTGATCCACAAGGCCTACGGATGCAGCTTGCTGCGGGTGAACTCCACCCACCACCAAGCCGTCGACGATCCGGGATGCTTTGTGGCGACCGCCCACGCACCGGATGGAGTCATCGAGGCCATCGAGCACCCCGCACTCCGCTGTTGCGTCGGCGTGCAGTGGCATCCGGAGTACATCGACGCCGCACCCCTGCGGATGATCGCTTGGTTCGCTTCAAACCTGGACAAATAGGGTCAAGGATCAAGGATCCACACCCCGCCTATCGAACGTCATCCGGAACCCAGGTTCCCATGGGGCCATGGTGACGTACAAATTGAGCCCGATGGGTGGTTCTGGGTACCCGGCCACTGAGCTTGCCTGCTCGCAGTGTGAGCACATCCAAGGTGAGGTGCCACAGGGTGAGATCTCGAGACAAGTCCAGCACCAGGCGACGGCGACCCGGAACATCGACGGCGACCGGAATTGACCGAAACGGTACCCACATGACCTTCACTTCCGCCGGGGTGACCCCCACGACCTTTCGGCCCATTCGGATGTTCGCTCCGGGCGGATCACTCTCAATGCGAACGGTATGAGCACAGCCCATCGCACACACAGAGAGCAGGAGAATCAAGCGCAGAGTCATCATGAGAATCATTGTAGCGGAACCGCAACCCCGATACCCTTTATCCATGAACTTATTGACCTTCATGTTGTTGTCCTTCGCCACACCCATGGTCCAGGCCGGCGACGATGCCGCTCAAAAAGCCACACCCACCGTAAAATCGGCCAAAATGAGCAAAGCTCAGCGCCGCAAACAATCCAAGGCGGAGGCACGAGACATCGAATTGCTCCAGCGAAGCACCAACTTATACTGGGAGGGCGTCCGCTGGAACGACTCGGAGAAGGCTTCCAACTTCATTGAAGACTCGAACAAGCGACTGACCTTTGCGGCGTGGCTCGACACCCAAAATGAAGGGCGAAAGCTGCTCGATGCAAAAATCATCGGTGTCGACATCCATCAAGTAGAGGACAACGACAAGGTTCGCCGAACGGCCACAATCCGGGTCGCCATCGAAGGGTACACCGTGCCCGAACAGATCCTAAAAAAGAGCGTAGAGACACAGACTTGGTATCGATCGGCATCCGGGTGGTGGCTGGAATGGACCCCGCCCACTGCCAATCCATGAACAATTGGCCAATCTCTCGTCCAAAATGACGCACCCGCTGTCTGCCGAGCCTACATACAAGGTGAGAGGTGAACCATGAGCTGGTCCGATTCAATTTCCTTGTCTTCTCTGGCTGCGGGCCACACCACCGTGTTCAAGCAGGCTCCCCATCAGGTAGCCATCGTGCGAACCGTAGATGGCGAGGTATTCGCAATCGACAACCGATGCCCCCACGAGGGCTACCCCTTGGCCGAAGGTACGGTCGCCGGCTGTGTCCTCACCTGCAACTGGCACAACTACAAGTTCGATCTGCGCGATGGAAGCTGCGTGATGGGGGAGGAGGCCGTTCGCAGCTACCCCACACGCATCGTCGATGGCCGCATCGAGGTCGACCTCAGCGAACCCGACCCCGCCGAAGCCATCGAGCGCTTGTGGCGCAGCATGGATGAGGGAATGTTCGACCATCAAATGGGCCGGGTCGCCCGGGACGTGGTCCGGTTGATTCAGCTGGGGGTTCCAGCCAAGAGCATCGCGGCATACAGCGCCCGCTGGGATGCACTCAGGGCCGAGTATGGGTCTTCCCACGCGCTTCCTGTCGCCGCCGATATCATTCACTGGTTTCCCCAATTCGGTGGAGCACAAGCAGCGATTCCCCTGGTCCAAGCCCTCGACATTAGCGCCCGAACCCACATTCGCCGACCCGAGCGAGCCCGGCCTGTGGCCATCGACCCAGGCGACGATCCTCACACAGCAGGGGACCGGGTCGTGGCAGCCATCGAAGACGAAGATGCAGACCTGGCAGAGGGCTTGATTCGAGGTGCCATCCAGCGGGGCTGGGGCCCATCCGAAATCGAACCGTGGTTGTTCCGGGCGGTAAGTGCCCACTTCCTTGATTTCGGCCACCAGCTCATCTATCTAATCAAGATGATGGAGCTGTTGGAGCGGGTCGGACCCGAGCACGCCGACCCCATCATCGGAAGCTATGTTTTTGGCCTTGTAAATGGCACCCGCGAAGACTTGTTGCCGGAATGGCGCTCGCTCAACAAACACATGAGCGCCCTGAACAACGAATGGGACAGCCTGTACACCGCCTCCACGACCGCGGCCGACCCGGACTGGGCGGGCGCCGAGGCCCTGACCAACGCTGTGCTCGACGGCCGACGCTCAGAGGCCTTCTCCGCACTGACCGAGGCGCTGCGCAATCGCGCGCCCATCCAGTCGATCATCGGTGCCCTTAGCGAGGCTGCCGGACACCGCATGATTCGCTTCGATGTCACCCACGATGCCAATG
>CAWVVG010000460.1:0-3118 GCA_963932775.1 uncultured bacterium | reverse complement strand
CGTCGGTCCTGGCCGCTCACAAAGCAGATCTCGCCAAGTTCGATACCGATGGTCGGTTTTGGGAGGGCTTTGGCGCCCAACAAGGAGACACCGACACCGATACGCTTCGCCAAACCCTTGCAGACATCCAAGCCAAGCATCCGACTGCGGTGGTCTTTCCACACATTGCCGACCACGAACTCGAGCTGTGGTATGGCGATGGGGGCTACACCCCAGAGCGCTACCGAGACCTGTGTGGCGCGCCGTGGACGCAGCTGCATGTCATCCCCAGCGGCGATGTCTGGGTGTGCTACGATGTGGTGATCGGCAACATCCACACCGATGACGCCCAGACCATCTGGAACGGGGCGCGCGCACGGCGCCTGCGGAAGCATCTCGCGGAAGAAGGTCTGTTCTCCGGCTGCTCTGGCTGCTTCTTGAAGTACACCGTCGAAGAGGGCGGAACGAGCGCAAGGCCGCCAACCGGGGCATGTTGAGAATATGAAGATCCTACTCATCGCACCCGCCACCCCCAACCCGGCGCCCTCGTACTTTGGGCCGCCCTACGCGCTGGCCATGTTCGGCGCAATGCTTCAGGCGGAAGGCCATACCGTCGTGGCGGTGGATCTGAGCCGTGAGGAAGAGTCGGTGATGACCGCCCGCCTCGTGGACATTCTAAACGACGAACGCCCAGACTTGGTGGGCATCACCTGCTTGGGGGTCAACCGGGGCATCACGGTGCGCGCAGTGCGGCAAATCAAGTCCCTCTCAGAAGACATCAAGGTCATCGTCGGCGGCGCTTACCCGACGAATTCACCCATGGAGTTCTTTGAGCGGAGTCCGGTGGACTTTGTGTGCGTGGGGGATGGCGAACACACCCTGATGGAGCTTGTCTCTGCCCTCGATAAGGGCCAGCCGCTCTCGGCCATCCAGGGGCTGTTGTTTCGAGAGGAAGGCACCGTCGTCCGCAACCCGCCTCGCCCAGAGTTTGAAGACTTGGACAGCTTACCTTTTCCAGACCTCGACCTTTTTGATGTCGAGAAACCACTCGTTGAGTTTGCACGGACCGATCGCGACCAAGCCCTGGCGACCGCCGGAATGCCTGGACGAATGGGCTACCAGGCCAACGCGGCCTTGATGGTGATCGGCTCACGGGGCTGTGTCTTTCGCTGCTCCTTCTGTCCAATGTCCCTGAAAAAGCCTCGGGTTCGCACCCACAGCCCAGCCTACACCGCCGATCTGATGGTGTACTACCGAGACAAGTACGGCATCCGTGACTTTGTGATGGGGGACAACCTGTTCTCTCACCCCCGCGACCGCGCCATCGGGCTGTGCGAGGCACTCATCGAGCGGAATGCGGATCTCAGCTGGATTTGTATGACCCGGGTGGACATGGTGGACGAAGAGCTGCTCGCCAAGATGGCACAGGCAGGATGTAAAGAGATCTCCTTTGGGGTTGAGACACTGGCCTGGGAGGTCCAAAAGGCCATGAAGAAGAACCTGCGCTGCGCGCCCATTGTCGATGTCTACCAGATGGTCCACAATGCCGGAATTCAGTCCAATCTGATGTTGATGATCGGAAACGAAGGCGAGACCCGCCGCACCGTGCGGGCGAATGCAGCAGGGTGTCGAGACATTGGCCCCGACCGCATCTTGCTGAACACCACAAAAGTCTATGCAGGCACCGATTTGTTCAAGCGTGCCGTAGAAAAGGGCATGTTCGAGCCCGAGTACTTCGCTCTCGAAGACCCTGACGTTCGCGAATACACCGCCGAGTTTTCTGTCGCGGAGCTGCGGGTAATGGAGGGCATGCTCAGACACCGCAGCATGTATGTCAGCGCCGCTGACTTGCTTGCCCGCGGCCTTGGGGGAGCGTCCATTGGCCCCGCCCTCAAGCGTGCCATGGCCGTACTCGACCTGCGCGCCGAGGAGAGCGTTGTCGACATCCGCGGGATGGAGTCCGTACCCGCCTTGGTGCCGCTCTTGGTGCAGTCCAAAGCCAGCCGGGCCAAGCGCCTGTGGCTTCATGGCGATCCCGCATTTTTGGCCAAAAACTCCCATCGCCGCCAGGTGCAATCCGCGAACGCAAGTCGGGGCTTTATCGTCCCGATGTTCTCGATGAACCCCGCCCATCATGACGATATTGTGGGCCGTGAGGGTGCACTCGACGCCACGCGAAAGGGCCTTATTAACTGGACCCATGGCGGCGGCCGTGCACGGGTCTGGGCCTATTTGGACAAATACAATGTGGCGGATGTGCCCCGATGGGTGGCCTGGCTCTCAGAGCATAGAGTGAGCAGCGTCCTGTTTATCGTGGGGTCTGACCCCGTGGGCTGGGCCCGGGTCAACCCCGAACGGATGCCGGCGATGGCCGAGGCCGGTGCTGCCCTCATCAGGGGACTGCAGGTGGCGGAGAGTCTGGGCATCGAGATGGAGATCACCGGCCTGCCAGAGTGCTTCTTAGATGCCGACCCCATCGCACTTCATGAGCAGTGGCGACCCTTCGACGAGCAGATGGACGTGGAGGACGTCCCCTCGCCCACCGCATCCAAACGCATGGCAGACAAACATTTCACCGCCGCTTGCGAGGCCTGCGATGTGCGCCACCACTGCGAGGGGATCTGGAATTTTGTCCCCCATGAAGACACACAAGTCCGACCGATCGAACCGCCTCAGAGCGACGATATAGGCGAAATCGACGAAATTTGCGCTCGATAGCCTGGCCCAGTCAAGTGCAAGGTCAATGCCGAAACCTGGCGCCCTATGATCGTGGCTGCGATCGACCTTAGATCTGTCCATCGAACAAAAAAAGAAGCCCTTGGCCTCAAGTCCAATAAAACCTAGACTGCGGCATTGACGTGTCTGGTGAGAGCAGGATTTTAGGGAAAACTCTCAGGCTCGGTTTTGAACTAATGTTCCCTATCCTTTGCGCGTGGACGGGACCTTGCTGGCTTTGTGTCGGAAGCCCAGGATTCCATCGCAACGAGCGCATCTCTTCCCAACGGGTATTTTCTCGAATGGGGTGGGCAATTCGAGAACCTTGCAGCAGCCTCGGCTCGACTTGCTGTGGCAGTGCCTGTAGCACTGACCATGATCTTTCTGGTGCTTTTAATGACCTATGGCACAGCAGCCCCCGCTT
>CAWVVG010000459.1:0-3128 GCA_963932775.1 uncultured bacterium | reverse complement strand
GGGGTCTATTCCATGTTTTTCCTGGAATTTCAGACTGACGTACTCGATGAGCTTTTCGTCCCAGTCCTTCCCCCCCAGTTGATGGTCTCCACTGGTGGCGATGACATTGATGTCAGACCCAACAATCTCGGCCAGCGTGACATCGAAGGTGCCACCCCCAAGGTCGAGCACCATGAGCTTCATATCCTTGCCACTGTTGGCGAGGCCATAGGCGAAGGCTGCTGCGGTGGGCTCGTTGACGAGCTTGAGTACTTTCAGCCCAGCGAGCTCACCGGCCTTGATGGTGGCTCGGCGTTGTTGGTCACCAAAGTAAGCGGGAACGGTAATCACCGCGTCGGTGATGGGGTGGCCCAAGCGTGCCTCGGCATCGTGCTTGAGCTTGGACAGAATGAAGCTGCTCAGCCGCTCGGGTGTGTACACTTCGTTGCCGTACGCAAACCCATAGTCGGGGTCTCCCATGTACCGCTTTACAAAGTCGACCACCTGGTCTGGATAGGCAATTGCTGCCTGCTTCGCGTAGTTGCCAACTACAATGTCGTCTCCATCGAACAGAATGACGGAAGGCGTGATGCGATCGCCTTCTGTGTTGGCGAGAATCTCAGGAACGCCATGCTTGTTGACCGCAGCAATGGCGGAGTAGGTGGTTCCGAGGTCGATTCCGACGGCGCGGTTGCTCATGGGGGTCAGTCCAGCGTGTCTTCAGCAAGGGTGCACATGGTCACGTACCAAGGACACATCAACGCCGCCACATTATGATCCGCGCGCGAGTATAAGGTTTTTACAGAGGACTCCAATGACGCGTCTGGTGCTGGCATCTACGAGCCCATGGAGGCTGAAGCTACTGAGTGAGGCCGGCATTGTGGTGGGTGCGGTTGCACCGATGGTCGACGAGGATAAAATCGTCGGGCCCGGGCCGGTAGAGACCGCTCAAATGAGGGCACTGGCGAAGGCTCAGTCAGTCGCTGAGCACCATTCAGATGCGCTTGTAGTAGGCGCCGATCAGGTGATTCACATGGATGGCGAGACCATCGGAAAACCTCCAGACGATGCCATCTGGCTTCAGCGACTTCAAGCGATGCGAGGGCGTACCCACCAACTCACGACGGCAGTGGCCCTGGTCGACCGGGCGGGGTCAGAAGAATTTACCGTCACCACTGAAGTCCGCTTCCGGGGTGACCTGACCGATGAAGAACTCCAATCCTACATCGCGTGTGGAGAGGCGAGGGAATGTGCAGGGGGCTACATGATCGAGCGCAGGGGGGCATGGCTGGTGGAATCGATACAGGGCGATTGGTGCAATGTGATCGGGCTGCCTGTCCTGCACTTGGTTTCTCGCCTGAGGGCCCGCGGATGGAGTGTGCCGTCGTGAGCAATGCCATGGACGAAGTCGCATCGGTCGCCGCGGATCTTCGCGCATGGCTGGAGTGGGAGGCGATGCTAGGAGCCGAGGTTTTGCCGAGAGAGCGCGTGGACCGTACGCCAGGGCCACCCATCCAGGCGAGGGGAGATGACAGTGTCCGGGCACCATCGAGCCCATCTGTTCGTAGTAGGGAGGCTGTTCCTCGCAGAGGGCCGGTCCCAAGCTCGAAGCCAGCCGCATTGCCAAAGCCGGTTGTTCATGTGGAAAAAGTGTCTGCCCCTCCACCAGAGCCTCCCGCTGCAGTTGAGAAGCCACCGAGGGCCGGTCATGGACTCTCTGCCAAGTGGGCGAAGTTGATTGAGAACCCGACCACCCATCTCGTATCGGGACCCGTGGGGAGCACGTTGATGGTGGTGCGAGCTGCGGGCTCGAGCCCCGAGGCCGAAGCCATGCTCGAACGAATGCTGACGAATGTCTTGGGGCTGCAGCGCTCTGAAATCGCCATGGTTGATCTGGTTCGCGATGCGCGTTCTCCCCAGCAAATCGGAGAGGGCTTCCGCGGGATTCTGGGTGAGTATCGGCCCCAACAGGTTCTTGTGATGGGGGGCTTTGCGCTTTCCGCTATTTTTGGTGAGTCCACATCCATGGCAGAGGCCCGTGGCGAATGGCATGCGCTTAAGTGGGACGGCGGAGAGGCCCCCATGCGGGTGACCCACCACCCAGAAGCGATCCTGGCCCTGGGTGCCCGTGGACAGAGCGACCCCAAGCGCGAAGCCTTTGTCGATCTGAAGGCTGTGGGTGCTCGGATTAGCTGAGCTTTAGATTGCCGAGAAGGTCTGCGAGGGTTCCGAGCGACTGCTTCTTGCCGGGTGCCTTCTGGTGAGAATTCCAGTCATTGCGTCCGTCGCCAGCGTTCTTCTTCATGCTGAGGCCGATGCGCTTGCGCTCCACGTCCACCTCAACAACGCGGACCTCTACGGCCTGGCCTACCTTCACCACGGAGCGGGCGTGGTCCACCCGATGCTCGGCCAGCTGGGACACATGGATGAGCCCCTCGAGTCCGTCAGCGAGGGTCACGAAAGCGCCGAAGTCTACAACCCGGGAGATGGTCCCTGGATACTTGTCGCCCTCGACGAAGTCGGTCTCAGCTGTGGCCCAGGGCCCGCTGCTACCGTCCTTGAGACTTAGGCTGATGCGGTCCTTGCCCTTGTCGATGCTCTTGACCCGCACGTTGACCTTGTCACCTTTCACAGGCATTTCGACGTCGGCACCGAGGCCAATCTCACTCTTGTGGAGGAGGCCTTGGACGCCACCGATGTCGACGAAGACACCAAAATCTTGAACGGAGACCACTGTTCCTTCAGTGACATCCCCCTCAGCCAAGGTTTCCCAGGCTTGGTTGGCGGCGATTGCGGCTTCCACCTCCTCAAAGGCTCGCGCACTCACCACGACGTCTCGTTCTTTGTACTCGGTGATCAAGAACAGCATGGTGCGGCCAGTGTACGAATCCCCATCTTCTTCTGGGAAGCGCGCGATCTGTGACGCGGGACAGAAGGCCTTCACACCCGCAAGGTCCACATTAAACCCCCCTGGGTTTCGATCGACCACTTTGCCTTCGACTGGGACGCGTTTCTGGTACGCCTCCTCGAGCATTTCGCGGGATCCCGAACCAGAAATTTTCTCGGTGATCTGAATTCCGCGCGCTCCAGCGCTGAGAACAAAAGCCGTGATGCGATCGCCAACAGCGACGTTGTCTGGGTCCGCCATC
>CAWVVG010000458.1:0-3142 GCA_963932775.1 uncultured bacterium | reverse complement strand
CTTGGTCCCATATGGCGACCAGGCTGGGCTCATTGTCCAGCGGTATCTTCAGGGTCGAACCAAGCCGTCGGTGTCCATGTTTCTATCCATCCGCGGAACCGCCATGACACGCCAAAACTTCTGGGCTCGACTCAAGGCGCATGTAAGAACGGCCGGAGTCCGCCGGAATGTTTCACCCCACACACTAAGGCATGCATTCGCCACGCATCTTCTGGAGCACGGAGCAGACCTGCGCGCGGTTCAGGCCATGCTGGGGCATGCCGACATTTCAACCACCGAAATCTACACGCATGTTGCGAGAGAACGGTTGCGTCATCTTCACGGCGAGCACCATCCGAGGGGATAACAGATGAGCCCACAGGCTCTACGCACCCCACATTTACCCAGATACTCCACTTTACATAATATCTGTTATCAGAAGGTATGCATCTAAAAAAGGGAGATTACTCGTGGACCCCAAACGCACCCGATCTCCTTGAATCTCCAGCTCCGCAGAATCCGCTGGGTCCCAGGCCGGCTGCATGTAGACCACCAAAGTACAAGTTGGGACCATCAAAACGCACAAAGTCTGGCCAGATCTCGGCGGCTTCTGCCATGGTTCCTTCATCGCGGCCATCGCTCTCCACATGAAGACGGCCGGCCTCCACATGGGTTCTGGGGCCTCGGACTGCAGCATCTACGCTCCAATCGTGATCGACCATGTACATTGCGCCATGAACCACAGCGGTTGGAATTCGACTCGAGCCACCTGAGCCCATGGCGACCAAGCGTCCGTCGGCCGTCTCAAGGATACTGGGACAACACATGGTGATGAGCCTGGACCCCGCTGGGCGCCTCAGGAATGGTGGGTTTACGTCCGCCTCTCCTAAGAAGTTGTTTAAGACGACACCTGTATTGCCCACGAGCTCCCCGGCAGTTTCGCCCAAGGAATGCGTAATCGCCACAGCATTCCCTTGTTCATCTACCGTGGAGATGTGTGTCGTGAAGCCTGCGCTTGGCCCTGGTGTGCCGTTTCGCATTGCCTGCACCCTCGCCATAAAGATGGGGCTGAAGCCATCGCTAAAGAGGTCCTGGAAAAATGCTTTGGTTCGCATGCTTACGGTTGACCGAAGGGCGTGCTCCATGCGGCGGACGATCGGTAAATCGGTAGCGCCTACCGCCTGACCGGCGGTCTCAAGCTGGGCCAAAGTATGGGCGACGCCAATGCCAGCGGCACTCGGGGGCCCCGGAACCCACAGCGTTGAGTTCCGGTATTTGGCGGCCACTGAATCACGAAATGTGGGACGTTGGTTCTCAAAGTCCTGCCCGGAAATCAAGCTTTTCCCGTCAACGTGCTCAAGGAATGCAGCGCTTCCATCTCCAGTCCGGAAATACGAATCGCCTTCAATTGCAAACCGTTCCAGGGTGCGAGCCAAGTCTGGGAACCGAAAGATCTCGCCTTCACGTAAACGGTGCCCATTGGGCGAAAAAAGAGTTCGGGACGCCTCTGTTCGGCTGATGATGTTCCACAGAAGTTCGCATACACGAGCAAAGCTACTGTTTGCGGGGAAGCCATTGTTCGCCGCGTCAATCGCAGGTCGAGCCAGATCAATCATATCGATCGTGCCATACCGCTCATGCATCGCCCACAGTCCTGCGGGAACACCGGGTACCGTGGTAGAGCCGGGCCCAACCAAGAAGTCCTGTGTCGTGGGTCCGTAATCGACCGATACCTTCTCCATGGATGCCGGCGTAGAGTCCGGACGTCCGAGACCTGGCATGTCGGCAAAGAAGTCACAGTTCTGTGTTTCACCATTAAACCGAATCGTGGCCATTCCTGCACCGCCGAGACCGGTCAGAATAGGCTCAGCCACGCCGGCCATCAGGGTGCTAGCGATTGCCGCGTCGACTGCGTTGCCGCCAATGGAAAGCGCGTGCAGTCCCGCGTCGACCGTCAGCTGGCACCCTCCAGCAATGGCCCCTTTCATTTTCGGTCTCCGAGCAAGCAGACATCCACAAACCGCCCCAATAGCGCATTGGCTTCGGGGCCGGGCTCATGGGCATCTAGCCGACGCTGGGCGCCTTCCTTACCAAACAAACGACCGTATTGTTCCATGTATCGCTCAAACCGAAGTCGGTTGTCGAGCCAAGTCAGCTCTGGATGGAATTGAGTCGCATAGACGGATGTCCCGGGAATGTGCAGCGCTTGATACGGGCACCGCTCGGAACTTGCGAAATTGCTGACTCCGGTGGGCATCCTGGTCGCTCTGTCCTTGTGCCCAAGTTGTGCTTTGAAAGTCGAAGGAAGCGCCGAAAACACAGGGTCCTGTAAAGCAGACTCAGTCGCATGAAGATCGTACGTTCCGACTTCAGAATTTGGTTCGTCTTCGACGACCTCGCCGCCGAGTCCAACCACGAGAGCCTGGAAACCGAAACACGATGCAAATATGGGGCGGTCTGCTTCCGCTGCATCCACCAGAAATTGGATCATACGCTGTACCGGCGGAATCGGGTCTACGACACCAAACTCCCCTGCCCCTCCAACCAATACCGCGTCAACGTCCTTGGCCATGGCCAGGTCGAGGTTGTCATTCAGGATGTCCATTTGCCTAACTTGAGCGGGCTCCACTCCAAGCTGAGTCGCAAAAGAGTCTCGCTCTTCATTGCGTACGACGTCGTTCAACTTGCGTGCCTGCAGCAACAAAAAGCTGAGTCCGGATCGGCTATCGGTTCGTGGGTCCATGGCAGGCCACAGTATCCTAAAACCACCGTGGGATTTCGATCTGGACCGGGCCATTCACTTCTGCCTGGCATGCCAATCTACTGCCACTGCCCACATTAGCTTGCCCAAGAACCAGGTCCTCTGAGGCGCACCGGGCGGAAAGGTTGTGCGCCCCATTTAAGACCTTTACCCGGCATGTTCCGCAAGAACACTTCCCTCCACAGAAATGGTCGAGGTCGATCCCAAGCTTTTGAGCAGTGGCTAGGATGGATGTACCCGGGGCCACCGTTGCAACCTGTATTGTTTCACCGTCCGCGCCGACAAAGGCAACGCTGGGTTCGCCTACGGGCGGTGCAGAAGCCGTTTTGTTCGTGGCTTCGGACACAAAGCGTCGGCCCTTTTTTGCTGCCCTCCGCACCAGAGTACCGAGTCTGGATTTCC
>CAWVVG010000457.1:0-3150 GCA_963932775.1 uncultured bacterium | reverse complement strand
CGACTGCGATGATTCGGATGGCACCATCCACCCCGATGCGACGGAAATATGCGACGGAGTAGACAACGACTGCGACACCTTCATTGACGACGACGATCCCGGCTTATCTGGGCCGACTTTTTACGCCGATGACGATGGCGACGGCCACGGCGATGCTGAGGCAGCAATAAGCTCCTGCTTGGGATCGGTGGATGGGTACGTAGTCAGTGACGATTTCGACTGTAACGACACCATTGTGGGTTCAACCTATATCTCCATCGATGCCGACTGCGATGGGTCGCTCACTGCCGCTGACTGCGACGACACCGACCCGAGCATCTACCCAGGTGCGACGGAGATCTGGTACGACGGTGTGGACCAAGACTGCGGTGGCGAGACCCTAGCCGGCGGCTACGGCACCGACTACGATGCCGATGGCGATGGCTTTCGTTCGGTAGGGTATTGGTTTTTAATCTCAACCGTCGAGGGCACGGATTGCAACGACGCCAACCCGGACATCAACCCAGGTGCGACGGAGATCTGGTACGACGGCGAGGATCAAGACTGCGATGATGCATACGATTATGATGCCGATTTCGACTCCCTTTCTTTCGGCACCCCCGGCGCGACTGACTGCGACGACACCGACCCTGAATCCACCGCGGTGGCACACGACGGCGACTGCGACTCCGTGCTCACCGATGACGACTGCGACGACACCGACCCTGAATCCACCACGGTGGCAACCGACGGCGACTGCGACTCCGTGCTCACCGATGACGACTGCGACGACACCGACGATGAAACGCCCGCCGTCTACGACTGTCCCATCCATGAATGCTTCACAGAGATCGGGCCAAATGGTCAAGCCTCAGTCGATGCCGCAGACTGGGGAGAAGACTGGTGGGTTGAGACTGATGGCCTACCGCCTCTGCTCAGTTTCGGTAGAAGAGAAATGCTCCATGACTTCCTTGGTGAGATTGATTTTGACGCCGAGGTGGTCACCATTGCGGAGGCCTTTGAGGTGGCTGATGCTGGCCACTTCGAACAAAACTTCTGCGCACCCACTCTGACACTATTCCTGGATTCCGATGGCGATTTTAAGGGTGCAGGAACACCCTTTGACCTAGGCTTCGACGTCGTATCGACCAGGCTCTCACACAGCTACTCCTCTACAAAAATTGCGTTTAAGGTCAATACCGACGAGGGAATTTTCGAGTCCGAACCGGAGGGGGGCCTCGCCGCCTTCATCCTTGCCAGTTTTGATGCGGACGCCCATGTCTGCTGCGATGTCATGGATGACACCTGCAGCGAGATGGAAGGTAGCTGCCTCTACCTCGAGTTCGCGATCGATTGGGAGGCTTCCGGTGACATCGTCACCATCCCTGACGGTGCCTGTCATCCAGAGTGCGACGCGTGTGACGGTGACGTCTGCCCGTCACCGTAGCCTTAGGCCGAACCAGTTTCGCTGACCCAGTGGATCATCCATGAACAACTCCACGCATTGACCCACTAAGTGACCAATGCGTGTGTCTCTCGACGCCATTTGTCCGTGAGTTAACCATTTTCCCACTCATTTTAACGGCCACCCGAACATCACCGCTGTATGTTCCGGGGACCAACGGAGTACCCAATGAAGCTAATTTTCCTCCCCTTTGTATTGGTCGCCTGCTCAGACAAGCTTGACGACACCGGTATGGAGAGTGGTCCTGAAGAAGTGAGGGGCATCGCAGCACTCGGCGGGTATACCCACGACATCGCGTCTGTGACCATGACCGAGATAGGAGGCGCCTCCGATGGCCTCAAGATGCCACGGGACTTGGCATTCTCACCGGCAGTGGACGATGAACTGTGGGTCGTGAGTCGCACCGATGATTCAGCCACCATCTTTTCCGGTGCAGGTACGGACGCCCAGGAAAGCAGAACGGTCATCGACCCGTACGCCTTGCACTTTATGGAGGAGGTTTCGTCCGTAGCGTTTGGTGCGGCCTTGTTCGAGGGGTCCGACCTACCAAACTTTGGCACCTGCCACGAGTCGATGAATACCTACAACGGCTGGGGCGAAGAAAATGAATTCATGGGGCCGAGTTTGTGGAGCTCCGACCCAGATGTGTTTGGAGAGAGCAATCCGGAAGCTGTGGAATATTGGACCAGCGCCTATGGCCAATATACGGATCTGGGCAGCCACATCGACATGCTCCACGAATCCCCATTGTGCATGGGCATCGCTTGGGAGACCGACAATGTGTATTGGGTCTTCAATGGGCTCGAGAACGCCATCGACCGGGTGGACTTCCAAGAGGACCATGGCGTGGGCTGGGATGACCACAATGACGGCATCGTCAGCCAGTACGTAGAAGGAGACGTCTCCCGAGTCCCCGATGTTCCATCCCATCTTGAAATGGATGCAACTACCGCATTCCTCTACATCGCAGATACCGGAAACAACGCCATCAAGGTGTTGGACACCACCACGGGAACTCGGGGAGGCAACCTGTACAGCGAGGAGCCGCGGGTCGATCACCACACCATGGACGACGCGATGATGTGGACCCTCATCGAAGGGTCAGAGCACGACATGGTGCAACCCTCCGGTCTTGCCATCGTCGAAGACACCTTGCTCATCACAGACCACGGGACTGGAGTGATCCATGCCTTCGACTTGGAAGGAAACCCCATCGACTGGCTCGACACCGGGCTCGGCGAAGGCGCACTGATGGGAATCATCGCCCGATCTCTCGACGATATCTGGGTGGTGGATGCCAAAGACGACCGAGTGCTGCGCCTGCAGCCCTAATGGCTGGCGGCACTGGGGCTAATGCCCCTCGAGCCCAGCCACCCTCACCCAATAATACAGACCCAATCCTCCCTGAAACACCAAGGTGAGGGCGGCCACCGCACCATAAGTGTAGGTGTAGATCTGGATGAACAGCCCACCGAGTTCCTCCGTCGAGATGCCCGCGATTGCTACCAGTTGATT
Source organism: uncultured bacterium (assembly GCA_963932775.1). Taxonomy (GTDB): domain Bacteria; phylum Myxococcota_A; class UBA796; order UBA796; family UBA796; genus UBA796. Next base: position 191 of record CAWVVG010000457.1, on the reverse strand, counting down.
TAGGCCGGTGGTGTCGCCCAGCATCGCGAATGGGTCCGCGGGATCGAGGGCAGCGAGCCGCCAGCCACAGTAGGCCAGCACGCACAGAACCAACCAGGCCTGACTGAAGACCATCCACTGCCGGGCCCCAGATTGCCCCGCCTCAAGCCGCCGATGTCCACGCATTTCCATGAGGCCGGCCCCTGCGATAC
>CAWVVG010000456.1:0-3153 GCA_963932775.1 uncultured bacterium | reverse complement strand
CTTGTAGCGGGGCCAGTCTGCACACCCCACAGCGACCATTGCCAATGAGCCCACCACCCAAGTTGAGCGGAGTTCTGGAAGAATATTAAGTAAACGCGGCATGGTATTTAATACCCCGTATGGAGCTTTCTTGGAACCCCCAAGTTCACTGGGTGTGGTCGGATCGCGCCAACGGGATAGGAGCCATCGTCTTAGATTTAGGAGGTGTCTCTTGGCCAACCGCAAAGAACGTCGGGCAGCAGACCGCAATAAAGAAAATGACGAAGGTAACAACGAGGCCATTGAGCCCGACGCCGTGCTTGACGGGGACGGGTTTGATGCCACCGGTGTACCTTTGGCTCCTTTTCCAGACCATGAAGAGGATGTGCTGTTCAAGACACAGATGAAGGTCGTCAACCTCCTGCTGGGTCATTGGAAGACCGGCTTGGCTGTGGTTGGTGCATGCCTTTTGATGGTGCTGGCTGTCGGCCAATATCAGGCTGCACAAATTGATAATCAGCGTGGCTTCCAGGCAGAGATCGCAGACATTGAGCGGCGCATGCCGTTGGAAACGCCAGAGGAGCGCTTTGGTCTGACTTCTGTACCCATGGCGCCAGAGCTCATTGCAAACCTCGAAGAAGGCGCACGCCGCTTTGAGACGGTGGCTGGAAGTGCGAGTGGAACCGGTGCTGTGATGGCCTGGCTCAAGGCGGGCGGAGCTTGGAGTCGTGCAGGAAACACTGAAAACGAGAAGGCGGCCTATGCGAACGCCCACGGGTTTGGCGCCAGCGACGTACTTGGATGGTCTGCTGCGAGTCAGCTTGCGGCTCTTCAGGCCAATGCAGGTGAAATCGACGAGGCCCTCTCGACTCTGGGATCATTGGCCACCAAGGTTTCGGGCCTCGAGGCCGAGCAAACCGAACTTGCGATGGCCATGTTGCTCGAGGACGCAGAACGCGCGGGCGAAGCAGAGGCAGGCTTTCAGGCATTCATTCGCGACCACGGGAATTCGATCCTACTTGAACAGGCCACTGATGGGCTTGCACGCCTGGCCATTGCTCAGTGAGCATCACTCCGGCATTCGCTGTTGTATTGGGATTGTTCAGCACGGAACCCAAGCAGTCACCGGAGTTTACTGGCTCGATAAGCGCCGCCCCCGTCGTTCTGTGGGAGCGAGACTTGCCCGGTCCGCCCTTGCAGGCCTCGACCCACACAGAACTCGGTAGCCCGCTGATTCACGGTGGCGAAGTGTTGGTCGGTGCGGCTGGCAGCAACGCGTTGTATTCCCTCGATCGAAGTCGAGGGACGTTGACTCATCGGTATCAATCGAATGGTCCGGTTCAGGCCGCTCCCTTTGTGGTCGACGGAAAGGTGATCTTTTCGGACGCTGCGGGGTACACCTGGTGCTATCGCATGGGCGAGACCGACCCAATCTGGAAGCACTACGGCGGTGCGCCGATCCTGGCCCAGCCGACAGTGGCTGATGGTGTGGTTTATGTCGCCAATGTAGGAAATACCGTCTATGCCATCGGCTTGGATGATGGCCAAATTTCCTGGCGGCACCAACAGGAGAAGGACTTCCAGCGTGCCCGACAGATGGAACTGTACGGGGCACCGGCTCCAGTGATTCACGGTGACCTGGTGTTGGCTGGATTTCACAACGGCGCACTGGTTGGCTTGAACAAAGAGACTGGTGCTCGGGAATGGCAACGTCAGGTTGGAGAGGGACGATACTCGGACCTGATCGGTCCCGCGGTTGTGGTGGGAGGCGATGCCATTGTGGCTGCTTTTTCCTCGCCGTTGATGTCCTTGAATTTAGAGACTCAGAGCGTTCGCTGGCGGGTGGATGCAGGTGGCTCCGATGCACCCGTGGTATCGGGCGACCGGGTGTACCACGGTGGTTCCGATGGCACCCTGCGGACCGTTGATGTGTTGACTGGTGCACCGTTGTGGACCTGGGAGTCGCCGGTTGGTGGTGCATTGACGGCGCCGGTGCTAACCGACGCTGGGGTGTTCATAGGGTCCTCCAATGGCGGTCTATACTTGCTAGACGAAGACTCGGGCGAGGTCGAGTGGACCTTTGAGCCTGGATATCGCTTGAGCGGGCTATCCGCAGAGATCGCGGTCGATGGCCGCCAAATGGTGGTAGTGACCAACGCCGGTCGAATCCTCAGCTTGGTTGTGCCCCAGGTTTCAAACGATGAGCAGTGATGACGACGGTGGCCGGAGCCCGGAGCCCAGGCTGCGGGATATTGCGCGACGCTTCTTGTCCGACGACGCAGATCGACCCGGTATTAATCCCCGTGAAGTACTGGGCGCAGTCATCGACGGTGGCGACAAAGCCAAGTCCGAAGTCGTCCGAATGGTGGCTCGAGAAGTGCGAACCTACCTTGACGGCATGGGCTTGGGTGAGGACATCCGCCACATGATGACCAACTACTCTCTCGATGTAAATGCCAGCTTCAGCTTGAAGCCGTTGGCAAAAGCGATGGAATCTGTCGGCGAGGAGTGATCACTCCGGCTCTTTGACCTCGTTCTCTTTGAAGCGGACCAGGATTCCTTCTTCCCGAAGGAGACGACGCAGTTCCCACCGGTCGAGCTCGGATAGGTTCTCAAAGATGGTCTCGAGGGTCTCCGCGGAGGACTCGAGGCGCTGTATCAATTTGTGAGAATCGGCAATCATCTTGCGGGTATCTGAGACGGCTACCTGGATGTCTTCGGTGATTTGGGGCAGCTTGTCGGTGGCGGTGTCTACCTTGGTTACGATGGCCGATGAGCGCTGAATCATGGGCCGCGATTCGGCCGAAATTTGGCGCACGGATGAAAGCGTAGAGCGGGTCTCACTCATCAGGCCCTCTAGTGAGCCGGAGGCCTTTGCACTGTTGGACAAGATGGTCTCCACATCCCTGAACATGCGCACGACCCGATCGGGGTCGTCCTCAAGAGCCGCTGTGAGGCGGCCCATTGCCACATTCACTGCATCTGCGTCGATCGCGCGAATCAAGGGTCCGAGGCTGTTGACCAACTCATCGATCTCGGTCTGCGGCGAGGTAACCTCGAGTGTCGCACCCTCTGCGAGCAAAGGTGCATCCTTGCTAACGGGTGTGATCTCAAGGTACTTCTCACCCAAGATTGAGCGTGCTCGAACTTGTATCTTGACGTCGTCTCGCACGC
>CAWVVG010000455.1:0-3161 GCA_963932775.1 uncultured bacterium | reverse complement strand
CACCCGAAAGGATGGCTCGAGGTACATTGAAGAGCTGAGCGTTGGTGTGATTGGGAATGACTGGACTGGAGGTGTGTTGCGGTATTTTTGCGTGCGCCGAGATGTGACTCGCCGCCATGAAAAGGAACAGAGCCTGCGAAATTTACAGGTCTCGGTTCTGCAAGAGGCCAACGACAAATTGGCATCTTCGTTTCAGCATCAAGCGGATGCATTGTCCACTATGAGCCATGAACTTCGTACGCCGTTGAACTCCATCCTTGGTGTGGCGGAGGTCTTGGATGAAGGCATCTATGGGCCCCTCACAGCCAAACAATCCAAGGCTGTTGGGGCGATCAATACGGCCGGTGAGCATTTGCTTGGGTTGATTAATCAAGTGCTCGACTTGCGGAAGATGGAGCAGGGACATTCATTGGCACACCGGGTGCGAACGTCTGCGAATGAGCTGGCAGAGGCCAGCCTTGAGCTGGCTACTCAAGCGGATCGGGCCTCCGTGTTGAGGGTTGAGTTGGTACCCATGGATGAGACGCTATTCATCTTAGGGGATCCGATGAGAATGAGGCAGGTGCTCATTAATCTCCTTGGGAATGCTCAAAAATTCACCCCGGATGGCGGACTGGTCACGCTTGAGGTGCGTCGGGCTGAGGCGGGAAAATTCATTCAGTTCATTGTTTCGGATACGGGTGAGGGCATTGCAGAAGATGACCTCGAGAAGATTTTCCTGCCCTTCCACCAGATCGACAGCGGGATGAATCGAAAATTTACTGGGTCCGGCCTGGGTCTGGCTTTGGTTCAGCGGTTCGTGCGTGAGCATGGTGGAACCGTGAGCGTACGGAGTAAAAAGGATGAGGGCACCACATTTGTAGTGTCGATTCCCGAGGCTCGGGAGGGAGAAGACACCGATCGATTGGTCGTATCTGTGCTCGAGAACCAAAATGAGGCAGCGCCGATATTCGAGGCCTTGGGTGCAGAGGTGAAGCGGTTCCCGACGGGGCGCCAACTTCTGTCCTTTCTGCAGGCCTCTCATGTCGACCTAATCGTGGTGGATTTCCTGGTCACTGACATGCCATTTGAAGCTTTTATGGATCAACTTTCTGGGCTGAATGAAACCCTGAAAGTGCCCGTAGTTATGATTACCCGGATGACGGACTCCCTTATTTCCCACAATGTTCGTATATATGATTATCTTTCACGCCCGATTAAGCCTGAGCAGGTGGAAAATCTGCTGTTGCGTCTGACTGGTGACCGCGATGAAGAAGGCCAAGCGTGAACAAAAAAATCATTCTGATCGTAGATGACAACCCAGCGAATATCCCCCATGTGGTCGATTATCTAGAGTTCCATGGCTTCGTGACCCATGTGGCCAGCGATGGAGAAGGCGGGGTTGAGAAAGCAAGGCAATTGCGACCCGATGTGATTCTGATGGACGTGCAGATGCCAGGGATGTCGGGCATGGAGGCCACCAGACTCTTGAGTGCTGACCCAGAGACCGCGGGACTGAAGATCGTCGCTCTGACCGCTCTGGCGACGCATGAAGACCGGTTGGCCTGCTTGGAGGCCGGTGCAACTGAGTATTTGGCCAAGCCCTTCAAGCTAAAGGAACTCGTAGCACTGATTCGAACCCTAGTGGGAGACTGAGCCAGGACCTGGGTTGGGTGAGCCTTGTGGCTGCGATTAGAGCTCGGTGATGGACGCGAGGCTGTATTGGACGCCATCGTCTGTGAAGCCGAGGACCAGGTAACCAGTCCCATCGATGGTCAGCTGAGCGCACTGGTCCTCAGCGCAGTCTATCCACTCCCAGGTGCCGGTTGGGAGGAGGTCTGCCCCCGGTGCTGAGAGCAGGGCGAACAAGCGCAGGTCACGTCTCACCGGTTCATCTGGTGCCCAGATCATGCGGTTCTTGGTGTTCGGATCGTCCAGCCGATCGGTGAAAGTGATTTCACCGAAGTCTTCGAAATGTCCCGGATTCAATCCGGTACCCACGATTCGTCCGGCACTCTCTGCAGTCGTGTTTTCGAGCCCAGAGCAGACGGGTACCAGATCGATGGTGTTGTCCGTCACGGTCCGATCGACCAACTGGTCTTGGTGCCGACATTCGGACGGATCGTAGTCTTCGTCCCAGGGCATGGTGTACCAGTACTCTGAGACTTCAGCCTCGGCCCTGTCGCTTCGCACGTAGAAGTCATCCATCAAGATGATGTGACCGCTCGCCAGCGGCAGCACCCGTCGGTTGAAGTGCTCGAGCCAGCCATACTCTGGGTCGTCACGGCCATAGACTCGGCTGCCGTCCAGTGCCAAAACCTCGTGCCCATCGATGTTTTCAATGGCGATGGAGCCATCGCGACCGTCAATCTGGCTGGTGTTGGTGGAGAGATCTCCGTCTCGCAGTGCCTCAGGTATGACCAGCGTGCTGTGGCCTGTCGGATTCTGGTCGGGTGGATACTCGGGACTGGTTTCGTACCGATCGCTGTGAAGGGTGCCGTAGCCCATGTCCCAAATGAGACGGTTGCCGTATGACATCCAGACGAAGGTGCCGAAGTCGAGCTCAGTGTGACTGAAGGAACTCGGGATTGCACTGATGGCAAACATGACCTGGTCCGCTTGCTTGAAGCGCGAGGGACCATCGCCGGCTTCAGACGATGCAATGTCCGTGCTGCCCGGCTGACCCACACGAATGCTCCCCCAGCCACCTTGCTCCCAGGCGCGAAGCTCCACCCCATCCGGTACCATCCCGCCAGTAGCCTCGCATGCTCCGACGATTGCAGGCCAGTCCTTGGCCATGGCTGGGTGGATGTTCCAGGGGTCGGCGAGGCCATGGTAGTAGTACTTATTGCTAAAGAACCGGTGGGCAAAACATGGGTCGGGCTCGGCCGTCACACCGCCCGCTTCACCATCCACCATGTGGGCCATCAGCGGCATAAAGGTCCCCCAGCCACGCTTGGACCACGAGTCTGAGAAGTCGACGGTGCGCCCATCGGGTGCCATGAATGCCATCGCCCAGGCAGAGAAGCCCTCCATTCGCTCCCACGGAACACTCTCCAGCTCAAGGCCGAAGGCATGTTCCGCCAGGCGCGATGAAACCATCAGCGGATCGAAGGAGACCTGGCTGTACATCAAGAGCCCTTCAGCGTAGACGCCATCGTCTAGGTAGGTGTCTCGGTGAA
>CAWVVG010000454.1:0-3169 GCA_963932775.1 uncultured bacterium | reverse complement strand
CGGAGTCGGAGTCGGCATCGGAGTTGGCATCAGCATCAGCATCAGCATCAGCATCCAGATCAGCCGTTTGCAGTCCGGTATCATCGGAATCAGGCGATGTACCAAAACCAGGATCGTTGACGCAGTTGCCATTGAGAGCGAGGTATTCGTCCGTCGCACAGTCCAAAGTATCTACGGTGAGGCACCCGTGTAGGGCCAACACAGTGAGCAGCATGTCTCCTCCTGAACTGAGTATACCTGTGGAGAACTCATTCGTGTTTTTATGTGGCCCCGACGGGTACATACCAGGCCTGCAGGTCCCCTTCTTCAAGCCAAATACACGTGGCCCGAGCCTCATTTTCGGTGGCGAACAGTGCGACGACGGAACCATCGCCACCTGCACCGGAAAACTTAGCTCCCATGGCGCCTCGGTTTCGGAGCGCCCCCACGGTCTGGATGAGTTGGGGTGCTCGGGTACTGGCAAATCTGTCGGCGAGGTTTTCCTCGTAAACGCCCTGTGCGCGGTTCATTGCGTCGCCGAGGACCTGTAAATTTCCGTTGCGAAGCGCATTGGCTCCCCGTTCAGCGGCGGAAGCAAACTCGGAGATGGCCTCTCGTACGGCGTCGCCGTCGGCATCTTGAACGGGCCCAGAGTGGTGCCGGTTGAGGGTATTGAGGATTCGTTGAGTGTCCCGTGGACGGTCAAAAGCGGCGACAACCAAGTGCAGTGTACCCAATGGCTCTATGCGTTTTGTTGTCATCTCTATTTGGCCATCTGAACCTCGAACCCAGTTGAGCACCAATGGTTGTCCCGCGGCGCAAGCCGCAGGGTCGAGCCGCCCACACTTGATTCCGAGCCGGGAGTGTTCGACCGCGTAAGCGAGCTCAACAAGGGCGCCTGCAGCCAGGCACGCGCCTCCGACACGCGCCATGGCATCCAGGACTCCGAGAGTGAAGGCCGCGGAGGATGAGAACCCTCTACCGGCTGGTAAGTTGGAACGGACCCACAGTTCTGCTGGCCGGAGAGTCATCCCTGCCGCTTTCATTTCGGCCATGGCCGCAGGGACAAACCGTAGAGGACCGTTCTCGGGCCTTGGGGAGTCCCATGACCAATGTCCTTCTATGAGGTCGCCATCAAGTTCACTCTTTATGGTCACGCCATCCCGGGCAGGTTCGGCCCGTATGTCGATTCCCATGGGCAATGGAACCGTCAGGCTGGATCCGCCCGCCCAATCGCAGTGTTCTCCTAGTAAGCAAATACGGCCCGGATAACGGACCCGAACCGTGTGCATGGGTCAGTAACAATCCTTGCGGTCCCAGTCTGCGGCCCGAATGTTGCATCCCTGTTCCTGTTTCTGATTGGAATCCCAGTGGGCGTCATAGCAATCGTCAATGCTGGTCCAACCGTCTTGCTCGAAGGTCATCTCCCAGGTGTACCCACACTCATCCAGCCAACCGTCGATGCGCTGACACATGTGCACGCAATCGTTTTTGCAGCCGGTGAGTAGTAGGGCGGCGAATGCGAATCTCATGGCCTCGTCTTCACACCTCGTCCCGGATGCGTCAAATGTTGTTGCGGCGCTTCTTTCTCATAGCGAGACGATTGTCTCGTCTATCTTGGGCTTCCCTTGCTCGGTGAATTGCATTGGTGTCGTCGCCAGGCTGATGTGCAGGCACGCTGCTTGGCCGCCCGTCATCGTTGATTGCCACGAAAGTTGTGTATGCCGTACAGCAGTGAACGGTGTCGCCGGTCCGGGGGTCTTCAGCCTCAACTCGAACACCGACCTCCATGGAGGTGGTCCAAGCTTGGTTGACCCGAGCCTTGAGGATCACAACCATGCCTCGACGGACTGGAGTGACAAAGTGGATTTCATCGATGCTGGCCGTAACCACTGCCTTGCGGGAAAATCGCTGTGCTGACACTGCTGCGCAGATATCGATCCAGGCGGCCATCTGCCCGCCGAAGACGGTGCCGTGGTTGTTCGCGTGGCTGGGCAGAACAATCTGGGTCATTTCCACGTCGGTCGACGGGCTCGGTACCAGGGGAGTCTCGAAACTGGACATCACCACCCTCCTTCGGATTCGATCACTTCAAAGACAAGTCCGTCAAACCAGGCGGTACCCGACAACGAGCAAACCAGCTCAATTCGGGCTTCGGTCGCATTTACGGGTACACGTTCAGAAATCTCCAGGAGTTCCCAGACGTGTGTGCCAAGCCTGCCTTTGGCTATCAATGGCGTTCCTATCGGAACACCATTGGACAAGTAGGTGAGCTGCACCTTGTAATCGGACCGGTATTGCTGAAATTCGACCCGTACATTCTCGGCTTTGTGCTGGACCCGAAAGCGGGCCATGAGCCCGGGCTGAACCTTTACTTCTTGGACCACTTTCTGGAAAACACGGGTTCTCTCGGTGGCATAAAAACGGAGGCTTCTGAGCCCATCGATCGCTATGCGTTCATCGAGCATGACCTCTTGGGTGGGCGTAGGTGCGCCCAACATCCGGCCTTGCTCTAGTCGCCATCCGTCGGACAGTGAGTACTCACTCTCAAAGGAATTATCCTTAATGAGGATGGAAGAACCAACCCCTCTGCCGGCTCGGGAGGGACGTGCACCGAAGTGTTTGGTTAGCCTAGACCGAGCGGTTTCATCTCGTTGTGGAGTCGGTGGGGGAACCAACTCGATGTCGAATGTGGCCGTCTTCTTCCGTTTGATTTGGTAGGTCAACTCCACAATGTAATTTCGCCCGTCTTTGGGGCCGATCTTCACTCCAGTCAGCTTTTCGTGGGGGACACCCATTTCCTTGGAGGCGGGTCGAAGCGCAAACTTTTCCTTCGATGAAAGCTTGCGGATCGGACGGATAAGTGTGCCTCCGGTACGCATCTTGTGGAGCTCTGCGCCGGGGAGGGAAAACAGATAGTTTGCTCCAAGTGCTAGATCGCCCGGTGTGAAGTGTTCGACGATGACGGGGTGGGTCGCAGCGAGGGCGAATAGTTCAGCCTCGTTGAAGTCTCGGGCTGCGAGGAGTTGGTTGATTCGGTCGGATGGTGCGACATCTGGCATGCTCACAACACGTTCAGCACGGGCACGTTCCATCTGGTTGGCGACAGGGGCGGCCATTGGTGCCGCCGAACCAAGCACACCCAGTATAAGCGCAACAATGAAGGCTGCGAGCGTATGGGTTGAGTGGG